>NZ_PCYV01000015.1:0-41735 GCF_002553785.1 Lactobacillus sp. UMNPBX15 | reverse complement strand
ATTAAAAAATCAATTTACGAGAAAGATCTATTTACACAAAAGATTTGACAGTTTCGCAATATTTTAAAAGATTAAAGTGGGAATTTTTATTTGTTACATTTTTAATAGTCATTAATGCAGGCTTTTTGACACTAGCCGGAATATCTAGCGCTAATGCTTTAAGTGCAGTTGCAAAATTAAAAGCTGAGCGTTTTTTCATGTGGGTTGCCTTAATGGGCGGTGCCTATATTTTTTACGCGATTGTTAACTGTCTAGTCAATGTTGAGCAAACCCGTTTGGCACAAAATGTGGATAAATTAATTAGAAATGACATTGCGCAAGATCTATCACAGACGAGTTATTCAGGCTTTCATCAACAAACGGTAGCTACTTACAATTCTTGGCTGACCAATGACATTACAACCATTAATAACTTTGGTGTCGAGGATTTCATGATGATCATTAGACAAATCAGTGAAATTGTTTTCGGTATGCTCACTTTGGCGTACTTCAATGTCAGTCTTGTGGTCACTGTGATTATTTTGACAATTATTATGGGAGTGGTTCCCAATTTGTTTTCTAAAATTTTGGCCAAAAGGTCATTAGAATATACCCATGCCAATGAACGTTTGGTTAATTCAATTAATGATGTGTTGAATGGCTTCAATACCTTATTTCTTGCCAATTTACCGCAAACAATCGTCAAAAAGATCAATGGCGCTTCTGATGATGTTAAAAAACATGCGCTAAATTATAGTAAAACAGCCGGGATAACTCAGGCGATTACCAATGGTCTAGCCTTTATCAGTCAAGTTATCATTTTAGGGCAAACAGGCTGGTTGATTTTGCATCAATTAACGCCAGTCGGGACCATCAGTGGGGCACAATTTTTTGCCAGTACAATTTTCGCTGAATTAAGTGGGATTAGTTTTAATTGGCAAGAATTCAAATCAGTTAAACCAATTATAGAAAAATTTAAGACTATACCGCTTAAAACTGTTGATGGAGCTTTGCCTGCTGATTTTAAACTAAGCAATCTAGAATTGGATAAAGTTTCTTATCAGTATTCTGGACAAGATAAGCCTATCTTTGAGAATTTGAATTTAAATTTTAAACTGAAAAATAAATATATTCTGATGGGGGACTCTGCTGCAGAAAAATCAACTCTGCTGAATTTGATTTCTGGCTTACTTAGAGATTATCAGGGGAAAATTGAAATTTCTGATGTGGAATATAACCAGATTTCAGATAAGGATTTGCATGATCAGATTACATATTTGCAGCAAGATCCATATATTTTTACTGCTTCTCTAGGGTGGAATTTAACTTTGGGACGCCAAGTTTCAAAAGCAAAAATTTCTGAAGTGATCAAAGAATGTGGATTAGAGGATCTAATTGTTAAGTTGCCTGATGGCATGGATACTGTTTTAGCTGACCAAGGTAAACAGTTGTCCGGTGGGCAAAAACAGCGTGTTGCTTTTGCACGTGCATTGCTGCGTGATACACCAATTTATCTGTTAGATGAAGCTACTTCTGCCTTAGACAAAGCTTCTAGCGTACAATTAGAAAGATTGATTTTGACGCAAAAAGATAAAACCGTAATTATGGTAACTCACCACTTAAGAGATGAAGTTAAGCAGTTAGCTGATCAGGTAGTAGATCTAAATGAACTAAAGAAAAATTGATGAATTAACTAAAGGGAGCGATCCCTTTTTTAGTTTTTATATTTTATTGTTGCAATTACAACAAAATTAAATATAATAATTTTTAGGTGAAAAACATGAAAGAAGATATTTTGCGTCAAATTGGCACTATTGCGCGAGCACTTGATTCGATTGCTAATATTGAATTTAAAGAGATGCAATTGAATCGAGGTCAGTACCTGTATTTAGCCCGCATTAAAGAAAATCCGGGAATTATTTCTGACCATCTAGCAGGGATGCTTAATGTTGATCGGACAACGACAGCCCGCAGCATTAAAAAGCTAGAGCAAAATCAACTAATTAAGAAAGAAAACGATGCAGAGAATAAAAAGATTAAGCATCTGTTTGTGACTGATTTAGGTAAGCGACTAGCAATAAAAATTGAAAAAGAAAATACTTACTCAAATGAACTAGTTTTATCAGGATTAAGTTTAAAGCAAAGAGCGGAATTAACTGCTTTACTAAAGGTTGTAGAAGACAATGCCAGCGAAAACTGGCGCTTTGTTAAAAATGGTGGAAAGAGGGAATATTGATGGATTATACAATTAAGCCTATTACTACAAGTGATGTTGAAAAATTACAGAAAGTTTCACGTGAAACTTTTAAAGCGACTTTTGATCCTTACACTGCACCAAATGATATGGCACGCTTTTTGGAAGAAGATTATGAAACAGTAAAGTTAGTCAAAGAAATTGAAAATCCGAATAGTCGTTTTTACTTTTTAATGGTGCAGAATGAAATAGCAGGCTATTTAAAAATCAATGTTGGGGATGCACAGACAGAACATTTGCGTGAGAATGCCTTAGAGGTGGAACGAATTTATTTGCGTTCTAGTTTTCAACATCGTGGCTTAGGAAATGTGTTGCTTGATTTTGCGGAAAAAACGGCGCGTGAAGAAGGTAAAGACTACATGTGGTTGGGCGTTTATGAAAAAAATGTACCAGCACAGCATTTTTATAAGCGGCATGGTTTTAGTAAAGTGAGTCAACACACTTTCCAAGTGGGGAGTGACCCACAAACTGATTGGCTGTTAGTGAAGAAATTGACCAGAAATTAAACATACGAAAAGGCACAACTTGAAGAATAATGTTGTGCCTTTTTCTATGTGTTCTTATTCGTTAATCATCGTGTTCAGTTGAAATAATCTCCCTAGTATGGGCGTTGATTTTAACGTCTGTTTCTTGATGACCATTTTTAACTGTAACTTCCCAGTATGTTTTACCGGTATCTTCATCTTGTTCTAGTTTCCATTCCTCACTAGTACCTTTAACGTGTTCTTCTGCAATGCGGCTAGCGTCGTCACGGCTAATGGCACCTCTGAGGGCCAAGGCCTTTTGATTGCGATCATCATGATCTAATTTTTCTGAATGAACGTGGCTAATTTGACCAGTTTCTGCATTGATATTAACAGAGTATTCATTGGTTGAATCGAATCCCTCAATTTCGTAAAGGTAATGATTACCTTCACGACTTAATTCAATACTTTTAAGCTGCTTACCACTAAATTGTTGATGGAATTTATCAATGGCTTCTTGCTGGCTTAATTTGATTTGAATATTATCTTTTTGAGTTTGTTTGCTCATTGCTGACTCAGAATTGTGTGTAACTTTTGAGGAAGTAACACTTTTTTGAGTAGTCGTCGCAGTGTCGTTTTGCTTAGAACAAGCTACTACTGTTGTTAATAAAGTTGCGCTTAGTAGTGCGACACTTGTAAGTTTAGTAAATTTCATTCTATGTCCTCTCGTAATTAATCACGGTCAACACTAATTACTTTTTTAGTAATTGCGTTAACCTTAACTTCACTTTTTTGACCATTCTTACTGATGGTTACTTCCCAGACATGCTTTGAACCTTCCCGGTCTAATGACCATTCAACTGCCTTTCCAGCTACTCTTTTTTGAGCAATTTTAGTAGCAGTAGAGCGAGAAATTGTCTTGCTTAAGCTTAAAGCCTTTTTGCCACGTTCATCGCGATCTAATTTTTCGGAATGCGATGAGATAGTTTTGCCAGTTGAAGCATTGATTTTCATTTCATATTCCTTGCTTGAAGTGAAACCTTCAATGTCGTAAACGTAGCGACCGTTTTCTTTATCTAAACTGATTGATTCAATCTTGGCAGTCTTGAACTTTGCCTTAAACTTTTTAACAGCTGTATTTTGTGAAACCTTAATTTTGCTTGAAACAGCTTGCACAACATTAGTTTCGTTAGCTAAATTTATTGTAGCAATTGCGGCAGTTCCTAAGCCGAGTAATGCTGCACCGGTAATAGTAATTTTCTTTAAGTTAATAGTTTTCATAAAAAATTCTCCTCTAAAATCGTTAATAATTTTTGTTTTGCTTTACTTGATATATTTATCTTACTAGGTAAGCGGCTTAAAAAAACTAAGATTCAATAGAGTTTAAATGAAGATTTCTTCATTTTTCTAATGGAAGAGAAACTGTGAAGACTGTTCCTTGAGGAGCGTTATCTGTAACTTTAATTTTTCCATGATACTTATCAACTTCAGCTTTGACAATTGCCAAGCCTAGGCCAGATCCTTTAATTTTACTCGAATGAGAAGTGTCTTCACGATAAAAACGTTGAAATATTTTTTCGCGATTTTTCGCGGCAATACCGATGCCGTGATCTGCTACTTGAAAGAGTATTTGATTTTCTTTTTGAGTTAATGAGATGTTAATATCGCTATGTTCAGGCGAATATTTAGCAGCGTTTTCCACTAAATTATGCACAATGTTTCTAAAATCTGTTGGATTGATGAGGAAAAATAGTTCTTGCGGCATGTCAGTGTGTATTTTATGTGGATAAACTGCTTGAATTTCAGCGGTTATTTCATTAATAATTTTCACCAAATTAGTTTGCGTTAAATTTGTATTTCTCTCTATTCTGCCTAAAGCGAGTAGGTCATTAATTAAGCCTTCCATCTTTTTGGATTCAACGTCAATATAATCTAATGATTTGGGGATGATTTCAGGTTTATCTTTTCCATGTCGTCTGATTAGGTTAACATGACCGCGAATTGCAGCGATCGGAGTTTTTAGTTCATGCGAGGCATCACTAACAAATTGTTGTTCCCGCTGTAAAGCCTTATTTTGAAAAGTAAGCAAATTATTAAATGATTTAGCAAGCTGTTTAATTTCAAGTGGTTGATTAGGAACTGTAATTTTAGTTGTAGCCCCATCTTTTTGAATATCTTGAATTTCACTATTCATTGTTTGAATTGGACGGCTCCATTTATGTGATAAACGTCGAATAAGTGGGATACTAATCAAAATAGCGGCTAAGTTAATAATTAACATTGTGCAAAATAGCCAAATAATTAAATGAAATAACCTATCAATGTTTAGAGCAACATTGATTTTAAAATTATGCTTTTGCTCATCTTTTAAAAAGTAAATGTGCTTGTTTGAATAAACTAAATTTTGATAGTGTCTCTGCTCGTTAATATACTTAAAAGTTTCATGCGCATCTTCAGAGTAGTAAGTTTTGCCATGTGGCGTAGTCAGAGTAATCGCATCGCTGTCTTGCTTGGCTAAATATGCGTCTAGCATTGCCGACCAATCATATTGTGAATCTAGATTATCTTTAACAGCTCTAACAACCTGCTCACTTTGTCGTTCAGCTTGATAATAGATGTAAGCAGAAGAAATAATTAAGAAAGCTACATTGACTAATATTAAAATAGCTACAAATAGCTTTACGAATAAGTATGTTAATTGTTGGGTAGTTGATTTAGGATCAGCTTTTTTCATGATTATCATCTAATTTTCTCAAACAATAGCCCAAGCCGCGCATGGTTTTAATGATCTTTTTGTAGGGATTGCCTATCTTGTTGCGAATAGTTCGAATATAAACATCAACAGTATTGGTTTGACCAACAAAGTCATATCCCCAGACTGTATCAAGCAACTCGTCACGACTTTTGACTTTTTCGGGGTCCCGCATTAGTTCAGTGATTAAAGCAAATTCCTTAGGAGTAAGATAAATTTTTTCATTATCACAATAGAATTCATGCTTAAGCAGATCAATTTTTAATGGGCCAAATTCTAGGGAAGTATCAGGGACGTCATTTTGCTGCCGCATTTTTTCCAGTCTTCGCAAGACTACCCGAATTCGTGCCAGCAATTCCTCGATTTCAAATGGTTTGGTGAGGTAGTCGTCTAGTCCCTGATCAAGAGCAGAGCTTATATCAGAGGCAGAATTTTTGGCGGTAAGCATAATAATAGGGACATCACTTTGCTTGCGGATTCGCCGTAACACGGTCATGCCATCATATACTGGCAACATCCAATCAAGCAAAATTAAAGTTGGCTTTTCTTGAGTAAAAAAGTCTAATGCTTTTTTGCCGTCTTCAGCCCAAACAACTTGGTAATCCTCAAATTCTAATTCAGTTTTGACGAAGCTAGCGACGCTTTCTTCATCCTCAACTAGCAGAATTTTGACATCTTTTTCATCCATATCATTTTCCTTAAAAATAAAAGGCCGGAAATCGATTCCAGCCTGAATATCTGTTAATTAATTTTCGCCCTTAAATGTACCATTTTCTACTTCACGAATAAAGTCAGCTAAGTGCTTATAATATACGTCAGGGTTGTCAACCATGTGGTGGTGACCACCGTCAGGTGTAGTTACTAAGCGTGAGTTAGGAATCTTCTTTTGCATAATCTTAGCAGTTGAAATTGGCATAGTTTCGTTTTCACCAAAGGTTAATAGGGTTGGCACCTTGATCTTGTGTAATTGATCTCTGAAATGCCAGTCTTTTAATTTACCAGTAATTACGAATTCATTGTCGCCTTGGAAAGCGTTGTAAACGGCGGTTCCACCAATGTCTTTTAAGTGGTAAAGCTTAGATGGTTGCTTTCGGTCAACGAAATTAATATTTAAAATTTGTACGTCATCTTGATAGCGTTGATTATCATAGTCATTGTTCTTTTCGCATTCGTGCATAAAGTCGATTTCGGTTTGTGGTAAAACCTCTTGGCGTCTTCTGTTAACTGAAGCAACGTACTCATCGATTTCATCAACCATTGAGGAGATAATTGCACCTTTCAAGTGTTGACCATATTTAACGGCGTATTCTTGAACTAATAGGCCACCCCAGCTTTGGCCGATTAAATAAATGTTATCAAGTCCTAACTTTTCACGGACTTCGTCAACCTCATCTAAGAAATATTCGTAGGTTAAATATTTCTTGGCAATTTCAGGATCAGAGTAGTCAGGCTGATCTGAATAAAGTGAACCGAGTTGATCGTACATAGTAACTTGCACGTTCAAGCCTTGCTTTTTCAATTGTTCTGCAGTGTCTTCCCAATATTCGTGATTGCCGCCAGGACCACCATGCAAAGCTAGAAGATGAATGTCGCCTTCACCTTGGGTGTTGGTCCATAAGTGATAACCGTTGTCTAAAGTAATAATTTTAGTACCAGTCTTCATTAAAAGTTCCTTTCTGTTTTTCATTAAAAATTAAAATGATTACTCTAATTATCGTATCTAATTGAGAAAAAGACAAGCTAGCGGGTATAATGTTTCTAACGGGATAGAAAAGGAGAAATTAATGAGCCTGAAGTACGCTAAAAAAAGCCAAATTATTAGCTATACCATTTTGGCCGCAATCAAGGCCTGCAACATCGTCTTTGTAGCTTATATGGTACAAATTATGTTGAATGTTGCTTCGTCAGGATCGCATGATTATCTGCATTTGATTCGCCTGGCTGCTTTGACTTCCTTAGGTCAGATGTGTTTTATGGCCAGTAACTTTGTCTATGAAACGGTAAAGATGGGCATTATTCGTGACGTGAATATGACCTTTAAGCGCGCTAACTTGCGTTATTTGGTTGATCAAGGTGAGCCTGATATCAAGAGCGGTTTATCACTGATGACCAACGATTTAAAACAGATTGAAACTAATCGGATAACGGCACAATTGGATATGATTTTCCAAGGTTTGTCGTTTTTCGGGGCAATTACTTTTTCTTTTTATAGTTCATGGCAGATGACCCTAGTATTTTTGATTGCTACGCTTGCGCCAGCATTAGTTCAAATGATTACTAGTCCTATCATTACACGTAAGTCCAAGATTTGGGCAACGACTAATGCTAACTATACGCAAAATGTGTCCGATTCATTAAATGGGGCACAGGCTACCAAGCTTTATAACGTGCGCACCAACATCGTTACACGAGCAGCTGGTGCGGCCCAGGCAATGGAGAACGCTCTGCGTAATATGACATTGACTCAAGCTTGGGCACTAGAATTAATTTATTCAGCTGCTGAATTGTTTTGCTTCATCGTACCATGTACTATTGGCGGTATTATGATGATGCAGGGAAATTTAAAGGTGGGTACATTAGTAATGATGGTCGATTTGGCCTTGAACTTTATCACGCCAATCGTGACTCTTTTTAACGAATTTAACCAAGTCAAGTCGACTGTGCCAATGTGGGAAAAGACTCAGCGCGCTTTGCATCACGTGCTGAAAGATGATAAGCAGAAGATCGATCATTTTGATGGTATGGAGGTTGAACAACTATCTTATGTTACAGGTAGTGATCACAAACGCATCTTTGAGAATGTGAACTTGGAAGTTAAGCCAGGTGAAAAAGTCCTATTGATGGCGCCAAGTGGTTGGGGCAAGACTACCTTGCTTCGTTTACTATTAGGCTTGAGAAAGCCCAAAGATGGTAAAATTTTGATCAATGGTACGGATGTAACGGGAAATTGGGATGCTGCCCACAATTATTTTTCCTATGTTAATCAAAAGCCATTCATGTTTGATGATACGTTGCGTTTTAACATTACATTAGGACGTAAGGTGAGTGATGAGCATCTGAAGCAAGTTATTCATGAAGCAGGACTGGATGAACTAGTTAAGGAACAAGGTTTGGATAAGCCGGTTGGAGAAAATGGTAGTGGCTTGTCTGGCGGACAAATTCAGCGGGTAGAAATTGCTCGTGCTTTGTTATCAGATCGCCCAATTTTATTGGCTGACGAAGCAACTAGTGCGCTTGATCCTAATCTATCGTTGGAGATTCACAAGACTTTATTAAAGAATCCACGGGTAGCGGTAATTGAAGTAGCACACAAGATTTCGCCAGAAGAAAAGGCCATGTTTGATGTGATCATTCACTTAGACACGCACACAATTGAGACTAAGATGTAAAGAGTTGATTGTTAATCAACTCCTTTTATATAAAATAATATATATTAGTTTTGACAAAAATATTTTGTAAAATATATCAAAACTATCGAACTGAAACCACTTACATTATATAATCAAGGCAAGATAGTTCTTTTTAAGGGAGAAAAAAATTATGGCTGAACCAAAATGGCTTAAAGATATGAATCGTGACGAGTACTTAAAAGAAGATTTCGATGCAACTGGCAAGACTAAATACACCGTTGAAGGTATTGATAAGAATGACCCTGACTGGCTCGACAAGGCTGCTAAGAAAGTCCACGCTGCAGAAGGCGACGACTACGTTAAGCTTGATAGTGGTTTGTTAACTGTTAATCAAATTAACTGGATGCTGCAAAATACTATTGGTGAAATGACTTTTGTTGACAGCAACAACCAATTCTTGTGGTACAACCGTCCTAAGGATCCAAATGCTAAGATGAAGGCTAAGCGTACACCAGAACAAGTTGGTGACACTATGAAGGCAATTCACCCAGACGTTCGTGACGTTATTCCTAACGCTAAGAAGGTTGTACATGCGTTACGCACTAAGGAAAGTGGACACGATGATGTTTACATGCCTGTTCCTACTGGTAATTTGAAGGAATTGGTTTTGCACTACTACAAGCGTGTTGAAGATGACGAAGGCAATTATGCTGGTATTTATGAATGGGTACAAGACTTATATCCGTTGGTTAAGTATTTCTGTGAGACTACTGGTCAAAAGTTGGTAGTAGACGATGACGCAACAACTGGTGCAACTTATCGTAGAAATTCTGATCCAGACGCCGCAACTGGTGCATCAACTAAAGCTGCAGAAGTTAAAGAAGAAAAGCACGAAGAACCAGATACTACAACTGGTGCTTCGCAACATTAATATCAATTGCAATGAAAAAAGCGACTCAATCGAGTCGCCTTTTTTAATTAGATAATCTGACTGCGATCATTATTTCATCAGGCAGATTTTCACAGGTGATATTCTCCTTAGGATAAGCAAAGTAAGGAAAAACTTCGTAATTTTCAGGAAGATGAGTGTTGATAAATCTTTTGAGCTGGTGGTGAGTGATAGTTTCATTTGCCGCCAGGTTAATTCCAGAATAAGTGCCAACCATGTTGCCTTCAGGATAGTAATAGTTGATAGGCAATTGGTAGTTTGGAGTGTTAGTTGCCTTAGTAGGAAGAATTTGTTGGAATATTTTTTGAGGAACATAAATTAGTTTGTTTTTTAGCATATATATACACCTCTATCATTTTTGTGACATAGTGTCATTTTACTAAAAAACATAGTTTTAAGCTACTTTTTAATTTTGACTACAACATATAGATATAGTTTATGCTAATAGCACAATATTTGGTTGAATTCAATCTTGTATAAAATTTATCTTTCTATTAGGATAGATATCGATGTGCTTTTTTGCATAGCACGGATAAGGCACAAGATCTTGTATTTTGCGACCTAAAATAAAAAAGGGGAATGTTGAATAGGATGGAAAGAAAACACGAAAATTATTTTGTTTGGCTATTTAATCAATTGAAAGGCTGGCCAGTTCAAAATTACTGTTTATGGTTTTTTGCGTTTGGATTTCAATTAGCTTTGCTGATTCAAGGCAAAATTACAAGCGTAACTTTGATTACTTTTATTGGTACGCTTTTGGGTACACTTTGTGTATTGGCAATTAACGCTACTAAGGCAATTAATGGTTGGTTGGGGTTGATTTCAGCTGCTTGTTTTATCTATGCAGGTTGGTCAGCTAAGAATTATCTTTCCATTTTTGAACAGATTGCCTATATTGCAACTTTAGATTTACCAGTTATCATTGCCGTTAGATCATGGAATGACGATACTAAGAATCATTTGAGAAAATTTGGTTCAAAGGAATGGCTTATTGCTATTGTTGGAACTTTACTTGTTTATGTTGTATCCGGCTTTTTGATTGGTAAATTTACCAATGATCCTCGTCCTTGGATTGATGCTATTAGTTTTGCCATTTCACTTACTGCTGGAATCATGTGCTTTATGCGTTACAACAATCAATACTTTTGGTGGACTGCTAGTGGCGTCTTCCAGTTGATTCTTTGGGGCGTAACTTATGCTCAAGGTGATGCAAACTTAGCCATGGCAATTAATTCATTGATCTATGTAATTAATGATGTGTTAGCCTTCACTGTTTCACCATGGTTTAACATGGGCCGTCGCAAAGCTGGATTAAAAGAAATTCAAAAATAATTAATAATAGTGAAAAGTGAATAATTTCTAGTAAAAGTAGTACGAAAGTGCTACTTTTTTTCTGTGTTAGAATGAAAGAAAAATATGAAGGGTGAGGTAGAGCATGACCTTTTATACAATGAAATATATTCAAAATAACCAGAATACTAATCAGGCAGTATTATATGCTTTGATGTTGGTGGCGGCGTTAGCAATGATAATTTTTGCTTTGCTATATTTACATAACCGTTTTGCAACCAAGTATCGCGATTTGGGTATTATTGCCTTATTATTTTTGCTTTTGTTTGCCGGTACGCAATATGAAAAATATGTGCAACTTAATACGCAAAAATCACAGGCGATTCAAATCGTGCCATTCATCAAATCGATTGCTAAAGATGAAAATGTTTCGACTTCTAATGTTTTAGTTAGTTCAACGGTTTTAACTAATGGCATGATCGTAAGGATTGATTCTAAAAATATTGATTATCAGTTAAACCTTAATGATGATCGCAATACTTACACATTAACGCAAGCCCATGTAATTGATCATAAAGTAGAGGTAATAAAATAATGCAGCTAGATTACACACAATTATTCATTAAGTTTGCTCTCGGTATCTTAACTTTAATCATTCAAATCAATGTCTTTGGTAAGTCTAATCTGGCTCCTACGACTGCATTAGATCAATTGCAGAATTATGTTTTAGGTGGAATTATTGGTGGCTTGATTTACAATCCTAGTATTACAATTCTTCAGTTTTTCCTAGTTCTAATCGTTTGGACGTTGGTTGTTTTTATTTTGAAATTCAGCCGTGATCACAATAATTGGATTAGAGGGATTATCGATGGTAAACCCGTTCAGGTAATCAAAAATGGTAAGGTGCTAGTTGGCAACTGCATGAAGGCAGGAATCTCCGCTAATGAATTAATGTTTAAATTGCGCAGTCGAGGTATCTACTCTGTTGAAAAGATTAAGAATTGTATCTTTGAGCAAAACGGGCAATTAACTATTATTGAAAATGATGAAGCTAACATTCGTTTCCCAATAATTAGTGATGGTCAGGCTAATATTGATGTCTTAGAGTTGATTCACAAAAGCGAAGCTTGGTTACAGCAACAAGTTGAAGAGGCAGGTTATAATAGTATCAGTGATGTTTTCTTAGGAGAATACATTAATGGACAATTACGCTTGACAGGTTATTCAAAGGGAAAGAGATAAAATGGCAGATTTAGTGACAGCAAAAAAATGGCTGAAAAATGCTAACACGGTGATCGTAACGGCTGGTAATGGCATGGCCAAAGAAGAGGGACTAGATATCCTAAGTGAAGAAGGCTTTGATGATCAATTTGGCAAAATTGCAGATAAGTATGATGTGCATACAATTGGGGATGCATTAGATAAGAGGTTTGATACTTGGAGCGAGCAATGGGCTTTTTGGAGTGAGCTAATCAACGAATATTCCTTACAATATGAGCCTAGTGAGACGATGCTTGCTCTAAAAAAGCTAATTCGTGATAAAAAATATTTTATTGCGACCAGTACATTCGGGCACTTTTTTGAAAATGCAGGCTTTAATGAAAATCGAATTTTCAATGCCTTTGGTGATTGGACTAAAATGCAGTGTTCTAGCGGGATTAATCATGGTCAAAAGGATAACCGTGAAGTAGTAGAACGCTTTATGACGGCAATTAAGAACGGCAACGTAACGGCAGATTTAGTACCAAAGTGCGAGGACTGCAATAGTCCAATGGAATTGCATATGCCGCTGAATGCTAACTTCTTCCCTGATACCGATGCTAATACGCGTTTTCGTTGGTTTCTAACGGGAGCCGAGGACAAGAATGTCGTAATTTTGGAATTAGGCGTAGATGAGACCAGTCCTCAATTACTTGATCCAATGGTAAAGCTAGTGCAGCAATTTCCTAATTGGCATTATATTGCCGCTGATTTAGCTGATGCAGATTTGCCAGCTGATCTTAAGAAACGAGCAATGGGTTTTGATAGCAATTCGCACGAGATGCTGATGAATTTGATTAAATAATTAAATAGGTGAAGAATGAGTATTTACATAAAAAATGGAATTTTACATGTAACCGGTGCGCAAGACAAGTTGCGTAAAAAAGGACAGGAAAAGCCTGACTTTTTGACCAATTATACAATGCTTGATATTGAAACAACGGGCTTATATCCTTACCGCGATCGAATTACTGAATTAGGTGGGGTTAAGGTACGTAACGGTCAAATTGTTGATCAATATACTAATTTGGTGAAGTTTTCCAAGAATAATTCTGTTCCTGCTTTTATTACTAAGCTAAATGGAATTACTGAAGAGCAAATTGTGAAGGAAGGGATTCCGGCTGAGCAGGCTATTCGTGAATTTCGTGAGTTTATTGGTGATGACGTTATCATTGGGTATAACGTCAATTTTGACTTGAACTTTTTGTATGATTTAAGTCGAAAATATGGCTTACCAGTGCTTGATAATGATTACGTTGACGTATTGCGTTTGGCGCGGACATATTATCCACGCGAGCGCCATAACCGTCTGCTTGATTGCATGCAGCGGGCTGGAATTGCTCAAGTTGAGGCTCACCACGGTTTGCAGGATTCTCTTGATACGATCAAGGTTTATGATGACTTTGCCCAGCACTTTACTGATGATTTATTGGAAAAGGCACAAAGCAAGATTAAGAATATCGACCTAACTACTGGCGAATTGGATTATGTTGACTTAGGTTGGCACAATCCGGTTCAAAATAAGAATATCGTTTTGTCTGGCAATATTCATATGAACGAAGCTGAAGCGGGCAAGATGATCAACAATATGGGCGGCCAAGTTGACAATTCAGTGTTAGCAACGACTAATTACTTAATCATGGGTGATCAAGATTTCTTTAGAAAAGATAATCAGGATTTGAATGCAGCACGTGATTTGATCAAAAATGGTGCTAAGATTAAGCGTTTTTCGGAGACCTTTTTCTTAAGCATGCTTGATGATTGGGCTCGTAGTTAGAGGAAAAAGATGACACGAAGAAGACGAAAAAAACAAGGAACGGTTGTTTCATCATTAATTGTCTTAATCGCGATTTTATGGGGAGTTTTTACTAAAGCTGGCAGCGATCCAAATGGTAGCCAGTTTTTGCGTGACTTTACTGGCAATAATGATGAACATGTAACTAATACAATTAGCGATGCATCAAAAGCCAAGACCAATTATGGAGGTCTATCGCCAACTGATTATCAAAAATTAGCTAATTTGAATTTTAAGAGTGGCAGTCGCGCTTATACCGAAGTCAACCATGATAAGTCGACTTTGGTCAAAGGCGCATGGAAGATAAATCGGGTGATTTACTCTAACCTTGATTCATTGAATCGAACATCGCGCTCTAATACAGCCTTTTTGGAAAAGCGCAATGTGGCTAATGATAGCTTGCGAGTAAGGCAATATGTTGAACCGACTGGCTGGCACTATAATCACCGTAACGGTACCCAAATCTATAATCGGGGCCACTTGATTGCCTATTCAGTCTCAGCTGGAATTGATCAAAGCGGCAATTATGATCCACGCAATCAATCAGGGGACCAAAATAATCCTAAGAATTTGTTTACGCAATCCGCTTATTCTAACCAAAAGATTCAGACTATTTTTGAGGCTAAGGTTAGGAGAGCACTGCGGCAGAATAAGCGTGTAATTTATCAAGCAACTGCTGTTTTTCGTGGTAATGAGTTAATGGCCCGCGGCGTGAATTTGCAGGCCGTTTCAACTGATGGCAGTTTAAACTTCAATGTCTATCTCTATAACGTGCAGCCCGGTTATGTTTTTAACTATAATAACGGTCGAGCAAAAGTTGATCGGCAAATGCAGGTTAATGAGTAGTAGAATTAATAATATGAAAAATTATTACTGAAATAAAAAAGGAAGTATAAACAATAATGAAAAAAGATAACTGTACTGCAATGCTAGTTGGTAAGGACGCTTCAATCGATGGATCAACCATGATTGCGCGTGACGAAGACGGTTATGGTGGCATTAACGAAAAAGTTTTTGTGGTAAACCCAGCCCGTCATTATGATGAAGATTATGTATCAAAATATAACGGCTTTAAGATGCACCTTGAGGGCGATGGCTGCAAATGGACTGCTGTCCCTACTGCTGATGATTCAGAAGGTCGCTGGGACGAGCAAGGCATTAACGAATATAACGTTGCCATGTCAGCCACTGAAACTGAAGCTACTAATGCTCGCTGCTTAGGACATGATCCTTTAGTAGCAAATGGAATCAACGAAGACTCAATGGTTTATATTACTTTGCCATTCGTGAAGACTGCTCGTGAAGGTGTTAAGCGCTTAGGGCAATTAATCGAAAAATATGGTACCGGTGAAAGCAACGGTATTGCCTTTTCAGACAACAAGGAAGTTTGGTATCTGGAAACTGGCGCGGGTCACCAATGGGTTGCGGCTCGTGTTCCTGATGATTCTTACGCAATTTGTCCTAACATCATGGTGATTCAAAATGTTGACTTTGATGATCCAGATAACTTTATGTATTCAGCTGGTATTCGAGAATTCGTAGAAAAGAATCATTTAAACAATAGTACTGACGGTAGCTTTTCTTTCAGAGATATTTTTGGTACTAAGGATGAAGCTGATGCTTTTTACAATACTCCAAGAACTTGGTATGGACAGAAGTTGTTTAATCCAAGCATTGAACAAGACCCAACTAGTCAAGAAATGCCATTTACGCGCGTTCCCGAAAAGAAGATTGGTGTTGAAGATGTGCAAAGATTTTTAACTAGTCACTATAACGGTACACCATACGATCCAATGGACACTTTTTCATCTGGTTCAGAAAAAGAACAAAAGATGTTCCGTTCTATTGCTTTAGACAGAAACCAAGAATCAAGCATCTTGCAAATTAGAAATGATGTTCCTGCCAAGATGGCTGCAATTCAATGGATTAATATGGGCTTTTATGCATATTCACCATATGTTCCTTTCTACACCAATATTGAGGATACACCACTTAACTATAAGGTGGCAGATCATATCGTTGATCCAGATAGTAGTGCTTACTGGTTGTATAAAACTTTACAAGTGCTTGTTGAACCACGCTATCACCAATATATTTATGAGGTAAACGCCTATCGTGATGATTGTCAAAGCTACGGTATTGGCCGAATTGATCTTATTGATGAAAAAGCTAAAAATATGGAAGGCAGAGAGCTTATTAAATATTTAACTAGCGCTAATGATGAAACTGCTGGTGTGATTACCAAAAAGACTAAGAACTTGATGAGCAAGTTGGTTCGTCAAGCCTTGAATAGTTCAAAATATCAATTTGAACGTGGAGATAACTTATGATACAAAAAGCCATGACTAATTCATGGCTTTTTTTGGTACCTACCACAATATTTAGTAAACCCGAATTTTTAAAAAGAAATAAGTGAAAAATAAAAGCAAATGCGAACAAAAGCCGAATACTTGCTGAGAAGCATTTCACAAAGTCGTTGAAACCCCGAATTTCAAATGAAAATTATTTGTTATTTTCGTATATTTAGCTTAGAATTAATAGAGAAATTTAAAAATTTAAATCAATATATAGTGGTGCGTGAAACTTATGAATGATGAGAAATTCGTGGAAGTAAAGAACCTCAAAAAGGTTTATGATAACGGTCATGAAGCAATCAAGGATGTTAGCTTTTCCGTAAAAAAAGGTGACCTTGTATGTTTGCTTGGCCCATCTGGTTGTGGTAAAACAACCATCTTAAATATGCTAGCTGGTTTGCTTAATCCAACTAGCGGTGACATCCTTTTTGATGGCAAGTCAGTTGTTAACGTAGCACCTAAGGATCGTCAGATCGGCTATGTTTTCCAGAACTATGCCTTATATCCACATATGACTGTACTTCAGAATGTAATGTTTCCTCTGACTGTGGGCAAGCAAAAGATGCCTAAGGATGAGGCGAGGAAGATTGCTGAAAAGTATATGGCAACGACCCAGATTACCGAACTTGCTGATCAAAAGCCGGGCAATTTATCTGGTGGTCAACAGCAGCGTGTAGCTATTGCCCGTGCTTTAGTGCAACAACCTAAGATTCTGCTGATGGATGAACCATTGAGTAACTTGGATGCACGTTTACGGTTGAAGATTCGTGAAGAAATTCGTGCTTTAGTTAAAAGTGTGGGTATTACCACCTTGTTTGTTACTCACGATCAAGAAGAAGCCTTGTCAATCGGTGATAAGATTATTCTCTTTAATAATGGCGTGATCCAACAAGATGACTTAGGACAAAACTTCTATCTTGAACCAAATAACTACTTTGTTGCTAATTTTGTTGGTAATCCTGTGATTGATAACTTTAATGTAAAGGTTAATGGCGGCAAGATTACTGGCTCAGATTTTGAAATTAACGTGGACGATTTAGACAAGGATCGTTTTAAACGTGACTTAACTGACGGCGAGTACGTTTTATCCGTTCGTCCAGAAAATATTTTGCCAGTTGAAGAAGATGGTGCAGTTTCAGCTAAAGTTGATGATGTCGAATTAATCGGTCGTGAACGAATTTTGAAATTTACCCATGATGGGGTACAAGCTCGTTCATTAGTCAACCTTGAGACACCAATTAAGCCTGGTGATAATATCAATTTGAAGATGCGTCTTGATCGAGTATTCCTGTTTACTAAGGAAGGAGAGCGTGTCTACTAATGAAGAGCAATCAGAAAAAGGCGTGGCTCTTTTTAGCGCCAACAATTATCTTTGTTACTTTCTTTAGTATTTATCCAATTTTGCGGGCCTTTGTAATGAGTTTTCAAAGCGGCTCGTTAATTAATCTGAATTGGAGCGGCTTCAGCAATTATCAATATATCTTTAGTGATCCAGAATTTTGGCGGGCAATCAAGAATACTATTTTGTATGCCCTAATTTCTGTGCCAGTTGCTTTGGCTATTTCAATCATGTTGGCCTGGTTTATTTTCAGCAGGATAAAGCATAAGTCATTCTTTGAAACGACTTTCTTTATGCCATATGTTACGTCAACTATCGCTATTGGTATCGTATTCCGTTATATTTTTAACGGTGACTATGGTTTGCTTAACTTCTTGCTCAAGGCGGTTCACTTACCAACACCGAACTGGATTGATGATCCAGCGATGTCATTGACGACAATTATCATCTTTGGTGTGTGGACTTCTTTAGCTTTTAACATCGTTATCTTGATGGGGGCTTTGAGAAACATCGACCCTAATTACTACACAATTGCGGATATGTATGGCGCAACTGGTACTGAAAAGTTCTGGCGTATTACAATGCCGCAGCTTGTGCCAACGATCGCCTTCTTATTAACAATGAATATCATTGCTGCATTTAAGATTTATACATCTGTTTATGCCTTATTCAATGGACAAGCAGGTGTTGGTAACTCAGCTACAACTGCAGTGTTCTACATCTATAACAAGTTCCAAATTGTTGGTACTCCAGGTGTAGCGATGGCCGCAACGGTTGTCTTATTTATCATCATTATGTTTGTCACATTCTTGCAACGCAAGATGATGAAGAAGATTGGAGGACGGTAAAGGATGAAGAAGATTCGTTGGGGCACTTTGATTGCTTATATTATTTTAGCGATTTTCGCAATCATTACTGTCTTTCCATTCATCTACATGATTTTGGGTGGATTAATGAGTTTTAGAGAAACAACCACTATTCCACCAACAATCATTCCTAAGCATTTTGAATGGTCAAATTATGCCAAAGTATTCGCCCAAGCTCCATTTGCTCGTTACTTCCTAAACACTTTTATCACAGCTAGTGTAACGACAATTGTGAGTTTGTTTAACGCCTTGCTTGGTGCTTTTGCCATGGTTAACTTGAAGTTCAAGGGTAAAGGTGTTGTTCAAATGGTACTTTTATCATTATTGATGGTGCCTGGTGAAGCAATTATCTTTACTAACTACAATACCATTGCCAGAATGGGCTTGTTGAACACTTATATTGGTTTGGTATTGCCATTTTTAACTTCAATTTTCTACATGTACTACTTGCAAAGCTACTTCGGTTCAATCTCACAGACAATTTATAAAGCTGCGATGATTGACGGAGCGAGTGATTGGGAATATATTTGGAAAATTTTGGTGCCAATGTCTAAAGGTGGCTTGTTCACCGTTGCTTTATTAAGTTTCATTTCTGGTTGGAATTCATTCCTCTGGCCATTATTGGTAACTAACGAAGACAGCATGAGATTGTTGAACAATGGTTTAACTTCATTTGCATCTGATGCAGGTAGTGAAACTCAACTTCAACTTGCTGCTGCCACATTGACTGTTTTGCCAATCTTGATTTTGTACTTCATCTTTAGAAAGCAAATTATTCGAGGAGTAGTGCGCAATGACCTTAAAGGATAAAACGACAGTAACTTTTTATAATGGTTTAACCACAATTGGTGGACCGATGATTGAAGTGGCCTATAACAAGTCGCATGTATTGTTTGACTTGGGGGAAGTTTATCGGCCAGAGTTAAAATTGCCAGATGAAAGTTATCAAACTCTGATTAAAAATAAATTAATCGGGGATGTGCCTAATTTTTACGATCCTAAATTGACGGGTAAGCCAATTGATACTGACCGCTGGGAGCATGCGGCGGCCTATATTTCACACCTACATTTGGATCACAGTAAGGCAATGAACTTTTTGGCCCCAGAAATTCCACTTTATGCAGGTCCAATTACAGCTCATTTATTGCCAGCCTTGAATGAAAAGGGCGACTTCTTGCTTCCTGCTGCAGGTCATGATCGGACTTATACTCGTCCAATCATCGCGGCAGAATACAAGAAACCAATTAAGGTGGGCGATATTATCCTGGAAATATATCCTAGTGATCATGACGCTTACGGTGCTACTGGTCTATTAGTTAAGACACCGGATAAGCAAATCGCCTATACTGGCGACATTCGCTTGCATGGTTATCATCCAGATTGGGTGCGGGACTTTATGCAGGCAGCTAAAAATAGCGATATGCTAATCATTGAAGGCACTGGCGTTTCTTGGCCAGAAGAAAAGCATGATGAAAACAGTGAAGAGTTTACTGGCCCTAAGAATGAAGTAGAACTAACTGAAGAAATCGTGCGCCTGCAAAAGGCTAACCCTGAACGCCAAATCACTTTTAATACTTATCCTACTAATGTTGAACGATTATTGCGAATCATTGCCGATTCACCAAGAAAGGTCGTTTTACATGCTCAGCGTGCCCATTTGATTAAGGAAAGTTTGGATGAAGACTATCCTTACTATTACATGCCTAATGAGGAGCACTATGCTGACCTTAAGCCAGAGCTAGAAGTTAGCTATGATGAGCTTTTAGCAGATAATCATAAATACATGTGGCAAGTTGTCACCGATTATGATAAGCTGCAAAAGGGTGGTTTGTATATCCACTCAAATGCTGAGCCATTAGGGGATTTTGATCCTGCCTACAAACCATTTGTAGAGGCTTTAGCTAACAATGATATTGAGTATAAGGCGTTGCGCTGTTCAGGCCATGCCGATGAAAAAGAACTCAAGGAAATCATTGCTGGGGTTCAACCAGCTGTTTTAGTACCGGTGCACACATTGCATCCGGAGCTGGAAGAGAACCCATATGGAGAACGGATTTTACCTAAACGTGGTCAAACAATCACGCTTTAGTGAATCAAAAATATATTGTTGTTTAGTTTTATTTTTTGGGAGGATTTATCCAAATGAAGTTTAGTAAGAAACTTACTATGGCTGCCGTTGCTACTTTGGCCCTAGTTGGCACTGCTGCTTGTTCAAAGAGCGGCAATTCTTCTTCATCAAGCTCAGAGAAGATTCCATCAAAGATTACTAAGAAGACTACAGTTGTCTTCTGGAACGCTATGCCGGGAGTACAAGGTTCTACTTTAAAGCAATTAACTAATGAATTTGAAAAGAAGAACCCTAAAATTACTGTTAAGCTTGAAAACCAAGGTGCATACAATGATTTGCAAGCTAAGATCAACTCAACTTTGCAATCACCAAATAACTTACCTACTATTACTCAAGCTTATCCAGGTTGGCTTTGGAACGCAGCTCAAAACAAGATGCTTGTAAACATGACCCCATATATCAACAACAAGAATGTTGGTTGGGGCAGTGCAAAGGCATCTGACATTAGAACTGAACTTCTTGATGGTGCAAAAATTAAGGGAACTCAATACGGTATCCCATTTAACAAGTCAATTGAAACTTTGACTTACAACAAGACCATGTTTAAGAAATATGGCATCAAGAAAGTTCCAACTACTATGGAAGAACTTAAGGATGTTTCAGAAACTATCTACAAGAAGAGTAACCACAAAGTTGTAGGTGCTGGTTTTGATTCACTATCCAACTACTACACTCTTGGTATGAAGGACGAAGGCGTGAACTTTACTGATAAGATTAACTTCAGTGGTTCAACTTCAAAGAAAGTTCTCAACTTCTATGCAGATGGTATTAAGAAGGGTTACTTCAGAGTAGCTGGTTCAGAACACTACCTTTCAGGTCCATTTGCTAACGAAAAGGTTGCAATGTTTGTTGGTACTTCTGCAGGTGAAGGCTTTGTTAAGCAAGGTGTAGGTAACAAGTTTACTTATGATGTTGCTCCACGTCCTGGCAAATACACCATGCAACAAGGTACTGATATTTACATGTTTAACCACGCTAGCGCTGAACAAAAAGCTGCTGCATTTAAGTACATTAAGTTCTTAGTATCTAAGTCAAGCCAAATTAAGTGGGCTAATGCTACTGGTTACATTCCTGTAAACAATAGTGCAATCGAATCTAGTGAATACAAGAATAACAAGAGCATCAAGCTTCCTGCTAAACTTGAAGATGCTATGAAGAACTTGTACAGTGTTCCTGTTGCTAAGAATTCAAATGCTGCATACAACCAATTGAACAGCATTTTGCAAAATATCTTTGCTGCAGCCCAAAAGGGTCAAAATACTAACAGCCAAATTAATACTGGTAAGCAAAAATTTGATGCTGCTTGGAAGCAATAAAATTAAATAGCAATTAGATTTCAAAGAGCAGACCGTAAGGTCTGTTTTTTTGTGGAAAAAGAATTGAGAAAAATGGTACCATTTACTAGGTAATAAAATAAAAGTTGAGGTGAGCTGGTTGATTAGACAACAAAATTTCCCGGTAAGAACAAAGTATAAGTGGTATGACATCAATAATTTAAGTGAAGAAGACAGTGAGAGATTGCAGCAGGATTTTAATTTTACGCCTGACATTATCTCTTATATTTCTGACCGTCACGAACGTCCTCACTATGACTATGACGTCCATACTAAGAGCCACTTGCTTGTTTACGATGTGCCAATTTGGCCGACCAACACGATTAAGCACTTTACCTCACACCCAATCACTTTTTTAGTAGTGGGTGAAAATATCTTTACTTTCCATACAGAATCAACCAGCTATGTGTTTGATGAATTCAACGATGAACATATGCGGGAGCGTTTGTCTGAAGCTAAAGATGTTACTGAGTTGTTGATGCTCTTTTTCCTATATTCATCACAATATTTCCAGCGTGCCGTAACGCAACTTGACGTTGAACGTAACAGCCTAGATCAGAAGTTGTCTGATGACATTAACAATAAAGATTTGGTGGAACTTTCGAATATTGAAAAAAGTTTAGTTTATTTATCAAGTTCAATTCAGACGGATTTAATCATGTTGCATGGCCTGAATCACAGCAAATTAGACTTCACTAAAGAAGCCAGTGAACGCTTGGATGACGTCTTGATTGAATCAAGCCAGTCTGCAGAAATGGTGCAGATTTCCCAGCAGGTAACTAAGACTTTATCAGCTACCAGTAATAATATGATGAACAATAATTTGAATGACACCATGCAATTCTTAACTGTGTGGTCATTGGTATTAACTATTCCAACTATTTTAACCGGTTTTTATGGTATGAATGTTAGTCTACCAATTTTAAAAAATTCATTTGACTGGGTTTTAATCATTATTTTGATGGTTGTTTTAATGGTTTGGTTAGTCATTTTGATGAAAAGGCATCATTTCTTCTAAAATTGAGGCGTTTTAATGAAACATAAAATATTAATTGGTTCTTTAATTGTGACTTTATTTGCATTCATTTTGTATACATCAAACATAAAGCGGGTGGAAAACGCGCAGTTAAAGATTGTTGAACCAAATAACAGCAAGGTCGCTAAGAATAAAAAGAAGACCAAGGAGCCAAAGGTTAAAAAATTAGGAAAGCCTAAGGAGCCCAAGGTTAATTCGATTGAATATTCTAACCATGTTAAAGCTCAAAAAGGCAGTAATCAGAAGCTAGTCAAGCAAATCAAAAAAGTTATGGGCATTGATGATAGCTTCCAGGTAGTAGCACAGGATTTAACTAACTCTAGTCACTTTGCCGTAGTTTCTAATACTAATAAGGCTCATGACGCAGGAAAAACAATGCGGTTATTTTTACTGATCGCCTTGTATGAGCAAGAACAAAAAGGCAAGATGGGGTCGCGAACTGCGATTAAGATTAGCAAAAAAAGACAAAGCCAAGGGTGATAAGATGTTTCAAGTTGGTATTACCTATGGTGTAAGTTATTTGCGCAGCGCAATGCTTAAAGGTAACAAAACTGCAGCTAGTGCCTTAACTAGAAAAATTGGAGTTAATAATATTGACCAAGTTGCTAAAAAAATGGGTGCCACTCAAACTAAGGTCAATTCAAATATGACTGGTCAGACAACAGCTAATGATTTAGCTAAGACAATGATTGGCTTGTATCAAGGTCGGGTATTAAATCGGCAATATGCTAGTCGAGTTTTAGCAACCCTAGCTAAAGAGCGACCAAGTTTAGTTTCTGGCTTAAGTGGCGGCATTTATGCAATTGGTGATGATGATTTTGCTGTCGCAATTGTTCAGACTAACGGACGTGCTTACTGTATGTCTGTTTGGAGCACGCAACACAAGAATTTTAATAAATTGGGCAAAACGGTTAATGCTTGGTTTATAAAAAAGCATAAGTAACGGAAATGATGAAGTCCGAGAAGGCTTCATTATTTTTTTATAGAAAAAATAAATTATTTACACTATGTAGATTGTAATCTTCACACTGTAGGTGTATATTATTTACTATGCTAAGACAAAGGAGGGATGAAAATGGCACAGAAAAGAAATCTTGATCTGGATAAAATAATTGATCAAGCTACTGAATTAATTTCTAAAAAAGGACTGACAGCTACAACTTTGCCAGCATTGGCTAAGGCGCTCGATGTCCGCTCACAGTCGCTTTATCATTACGTTTCCGGACGCAAACAATTGCTATCACTAGTTGGTGCAAGACGGATTAAGATCTTACGTCATGAGTTGATGAATGATCTAATTGGTATGTCAGGTAGGGATGCATTGCTTAAGTTTGCGGATGTTGTGCGCGACTTTTTATTAAGCGATCCGGCTTTATCAAGTATTCTGTATCATTTGAACGAATATCCAAAGGATGCGGCCATCAATCAAGAAATCTTGGATTTAATTAAAATGGGTGAAAGACTTAATTTTAAAAAAGAAAGTGTCATTTCATTTCATGCTTTAATTGGCGCCGTATTAGGGTACGTTTTTCTGGATAAATCGAAGTCTTTTGGAGATGAAACAGAAGATGAATCTAATCGTAATTATCATGAAATGATTTTACGACTTGTAGAACCAGTACCTGATTTACAACAAATAGGGAGGAAATAGGAAAGTGCAGAAATTTCTGAAGAACCATGTTTTCGAACTGATTGCGTGGATTTTAATATTGATTATTTCCGTTGTTGCTTTGCCTAACATTACGCAGCTGACTAATGATCACTCTAACATTACGTTGCCAAGTAATGTGCAAAGCAATGTGGCACAGTCAATAGAGAACAATTGGGGCTCGAAAAAGAAAAACACTTATGCAGTAGCACTTGTTTTTAACAAAAAGAGTGGCAAGCTAACTGATGCCGATAAACAGGCTATTAATAATACGCTTGATAAGTTCACTAATGATAAAGGCAAGTACGGAATCAAGGATTCATTACTTCCAGATTCCAATATTGCTACAAGAAAGAAACTTCAATCAAAAGATGGCACGACTTGGGTAGCACAATTTAATGTGGCTAAGAGTCATGGCACGATTGAAAAAGTTTATAACGAAATGAACAAGGCCGCGAAAACGCAAGGGCTTCGTACTTATGTAACGGGTGCGGATGTCTTGCAGCACGCCTTCTCCGCTTCAATTCAAGAGGGAATTAAGAAGACTGAAGCCATTACAGTTGTCTTTATCTTTATTGTTTTGGTTATCGTATTTAAGTCACCAATTGTTCCACTTATTTCATTGTTGACAGTTGGTGTTTCATTCCTTACTTCCTTCTCAATTGTTACTAATTTAGTTAAAAGCGCCAATTTCCCATTTTCAAACTTTACGCAAGTGTTTATGGTTATCGTGCTCTTTGGTATCGGTACCGACTACAACATTTTGCTGTATGACAAGTTTAAAGAAAATCTAGGAAAAGGGATGGACAAGTATAAAGCCATGCATGACGCTTTGCGCAATGCTGGTAAAACAATTCTTTACTCAGGTTCATCCATCTTAATTGGTTTTACTGCTTTAAGTTTAGCTAAATTCTCCGTTTACCAATCAGCTGTTGGTGTTGCGGTCGGCGTTGCTGTTTTATTGATAGTGCTTTTGACACTCAACCCATTCTTTATGGCTACGCTTGGTAAGAAAATGTTCTGGCCAGTTAAGAAATTTACTGGTGAAAGTGATGACAAGTTATGGCATGGTATTTCATCTGCCACATTGAAGCATCCAATTATTTACTTGGTTGTGTTAGCAGTTGTTGTTGTGCCATTCATGTTAATGTACTCAGGTCACTTGAACTACGATGACACTGATGAAATTGCAGATTCAGTTCCATCTAAGCAAGGTTTGTTGATAGTACAAAAGCACTTCTCTAAAGGGATGGCTGAACCATCATACTTGTACATTCAAAGCAAGCATAGATTAGACAATGAAGAAAATTTGAAGTTAATTGATCAAGTGACTAAGCAACTTCAAGCTTCAAAAGACGTTTCATTTGCGACATCTGTTACAGAACCTTACGGCGAACCAATTGATATGCTTTATGTCAACAATCAATTAAACACGGTTAACGACGGTGTTGATCAAGCTCGTTCAGGTTTGGGTAAATTGAGCAAAGGCTCAAACAAGGTTGCTAACGGTGCTAACAGCTTAAAGGATGGCGCTGATCAACTTCAAAATGGTACTAGTCGTCTTCAAAGTGGCGCTAGCCAATTAGTTAGTGGTACTAGTCGTTTACAAAACGGTGCTAGTCAATTACAAAGTGGTGCAACTCGCCTGCAAAGTGGTTCAGGCCAACTAGTTAGTGGTGCTGATCGTTTACGTAGTGGTGCTGGTCAATTACAAAGCGGCGCTGTTCGTTTACAAACTGGTGCAGGTCGTTTAGAAAGTGGTACTCATGCATTGCAAAGTGGTGCAACCAGCTTAGTTAGCGGTGCAAATCGTTTGAAGAATGGTGCTAACAGTTTGCAAAGTGGTACCCAACAAATGGTTAACCAATTGCAACAATTGAGTTCACAACTTTCAACTCAATTGAGTGGCTCTAACAAGCAACAACTTGCTCAACTTCAAACTGCTTTGCCACAAATCAATAGCGGTATTCAACAGTTGAATCAAGCTATTGGTGGTGGGGTTGATACTTCATCGTTAACTAATAGTTTAGCTACAGTTCAAAAACAAGCTGCAGATCTTGAAAATAGCTTGAAAGAATTGCAAAGTGCAGCAGGTAATGCTGGCTCAAGTTCAGTAAATCAATCTGAAATTCAATCAGCAATTTCATCGGCTGTTTCATCAGCTGTGCAATCAGTACCAGCTGATCAAAGACAAGCGGCTCAAGCAGCAGCAACTAAGGCTGCCACTCAAGCGGTTGAATCTGTTGTTCAAAAGGCTCAATCAGGTGCTAATACTGATAAGATGAAGTCAGCAATGGCAAATGCTACTTCAGCAGCTCAGGGCTTGCAAAGCTCAATGGCTGCAATGCAACAAAGTAACTTGATGACTCAGCTTCAAACTTTAAAGGCTCAGGTTAATGCTTTAGCTCAAGCTTCAAACAAGGCTCTTCCAGGTGCAGCAACAGCTTTGAACCAATTAAGTTCAGGCTTAACTCAAGTTCAATCTGCTGCTTCACAAGGTGTAGCTGGTGCACAAAAGCTTAATAACGGTGCTGGTCAATTGAGTAACGGCCTTGGTTCACTTTCATCAGGTGCTAGTCGCCTTGGTGCAGGTGTAAACCAAGTTAATAATGGTGCCGGCCGATTAAATAATGGTCTTGGTACTCTTGCAAGCGGTGCAGGTACGTTGAACAATGGTCTTGGCACTCTTGCAAATGGTGCTGGAACTTTGAATAATGGCTTAGGTACTCTTGCCACTGGTGCCGGTCAGCTTAATAGTGGTATCGGCCAATTAGCTGGTCAAGCTCCACAACTTATTTCAGGTATCAGTCAACTTAACACAGGTGCTGGACAACTCAGTGCTGGCGCTGGTAAGTTGGCAAGCAAAGTTCCACAATTGACTTCAGGTATTGACACTGTTAATAGTGGTTTAGGTCAAGGTGAAACCTACCTCAGAGGTTTAGGTTCATCAGCTGCCGCTGATACTTTCTACATCCCTAAGGAATTCTTGAAGAACGATATGTTCAAGAAGTCAATGGATGTTTACCTCAGCCCAGACAAGAAGTCAGCTCAAATTATTGTTGTCTTTGATTCAAACCCAAGTGCAACCGAAGCTACTAAGAAGTCACAAGAATTAAGTGCTATGGCTAAGAAGTCATTCCAAGGTACTGCTTTGAAGAATGCTAAGGTAGCTATGGGTGGTCAAAGTTCCAAGATTGAAGATACTAAGACAGTTGCCAGTGGCGACTTCCTTAGAACTGCTGCCATCATGTTAATCGGTATCGGCATTGCCTTGATGTTTGTAACTCGTTCACTTTTGCAACCAATCTACATTCTTGGGACTTTGCTTATTGCTTACCTCTGCTCACTTTCAATCAATCAATGGATTGTTAAAGCAGTTCTTGGTAAGTCAATGCTTACTTGGAACACACCATTCTTCAGCTTCATTATGTTGATCGCTTTGGGTGTTGACTACAGTATCTTCCTGATGACTCGTTATCGTGAACTTGAGTCTGAAGGCTACACTACTCCAAGTTCAAGAATCTTGAAGGCATGTGCTATCATTGGTACGGTTGTTATATCAGCCGCAATTATCTTGGGTGGTACTTTTGCAGCCTTGATTCCATCAGGTATTCCAACTTTGATTGAAGTTGCCTTAGCCGTGGATATTGGTTTGCTCATCTTGGTCTTCATTTTGCCAATTACTATGTCAGCAGCTACTAAGTTGACATATGAGGGAATTGACCTTAATAAGTTCGCCAAAAGAAGAAATAAGAAAAATAATTAATAAATAGTTTTTCGACCGAATCGCAATGATTCGGTCTTTTTTTGTTAAAATAAATCTTGAAACTAATAGTAAAACAGATTATGATTGTATAATATTAATAGGTACACTAAAAGGAGTTGGTAATTATGGTAGGTATTGTTAGAAATGCTGAGATAACATTTAAAAATGAAAAAGCATTTAAAGAATTCAAAAACAAAATAGCCAATCCAGTACCACGTGTGTCTATAAAAAAGTTGCAAAAAGAAGTTGAAGCTGATGGGATAGTAATTCAACGTGGGAAGGAAAAGCATGAATCAAAGTAGAGCATTTAAATTATGCCCGTTAAGTACGTGTCCACATTTTGAAGAGTTAGCCCTACATTTTGATTCCACTAATCGTGGTATAGATAATTTTTTTCGTAAGGAATGTCCGAAGTTCGAAAGTACACAGAAATTAAAGACTTTTGTATTAATGGATCCTATCAAAAATCAGATAGTTGGTTTTTTCTCGTCAACAGTAGGGTTATTAACACAGAATGTTAAGAAGGATGATGGTACTTATAAAGTTGATACACCATATATAAACCTTGCTTATTTTGCAATTGACAAGGAATACCAAGGAACAGGAATTGGTAGAGCACTAATGATGGAATTCTTTTCCATGTGCATGGTGATTGCATTGTATACAGGTGTTCAGCTGATTTATCTTGAATCTGTGGACGAAAGTGTTAATTTCTACAAAAGATTAGGATATGAATTATTACATAAAGATGCAACTCCAGAAGCATATCAAAAGTTTGGAAATGATACTAGGAACATACAATTTCCAATGTTGAGAAAGATATCAGATTTGATTGCTGATGGACATTCACCTTATATTGATAATGTTTTACCAATTGATGTTGAAAAATAGTTAGTAAATAATTTTTTCGACCGAATCGCAATGATTCGGTCTTTTTTTGTTTTGATCTTCAAATTCTGATACATGTTATAATAATGACTAACAGATTGAAAAAGAAGGGAATTCTTATATGACTACTTGTCCAAATTGTGGCCATAAAATTAGTGAAACAGATGATATTTGTCCAAACTGTGGCTTCAATCTAAAAAAATATCGAGACGACTTTTTCACAGATCAGCACCAAAAAGCAAAGTTTGAAGAACCAGATGAAGGCGAAAAGATTATCAGCCGTGCAGCCTATCGGGAAGAATTTATTCCTGAAAAGCAAAACACCACTGTCCAAAGAATGATTGCGTGGGTTAGGAAAAATGCGACCTTAGTCTTCTTATTGGGAGTCTTACTTTTAATCCTAATGAGTTTCTCTAGAGCGGCAGGGTGGACTGGCTTTTTAGCCCTAATGGTTTGGCTTTATATTGTGTGTGATCGTAAAGATAAGATCGAGCAGTATACGGTTGATAAGCGATTAACGCAAAAGATTGACCGAATTGGTTCCGATGTCTTTAATCGGTTGGATGCACGTGAAAGTAAAGTCAAAGCGAAAAACCGAGAATTTGTGCAAAAATATCCTCGGGTTGAAAATCATGTACGTGAAATAAAAAATGTTCGCAAACATCACTTTAATTATGTGCAGATTTCAGTTATTTTTACGGCTTTAGTTAGTCTAATCGTTCTCTTTACCGACTCGGGTGCTTCGGCTTACACGCAGAGAATGTCTATTTCCAATGTACTGTTCGGTTTAGCAGGGCGCTTGCTTTCATCCGACGTGACATCATGGTATGCACTTATTCTTTACATTGTCTGGTTGCTACTATTCTTGTTCCCAATTTTCATTATTTATAATATTTTGAAAAATACTAAGGCTAGTCAGACTTTGGCCTTCTTCCTTTCTTTGATTGAATCAATCTTTTTGATTTATATGATTTTTCAAATATCAAGCGCAGCACATGCTTCAACTGGGGTGCTGGCTCAATTGACGAGTCAGCTTATGTCATATGCAGTTTCTCTTGGGGCTTCAGCTTACTTTATGATTTTGGCTAGCGTGTTGACCACGATTTTGGCTGGATATAATCTTTTTAAAAAGAAATAGAATTAATAATAAGTAAAAGAAAAAGAAATACGCTGGTTAAGTTGCCAGCGTATTTCTTTTATCGAAAAATTACTATTGATTATTCTTAGTAACATCAATTACTAAGTGTTCGTTAACAAAGGCCATCATGCCTAAGTCACTTAATTCACGACCGTAGCCAGACTTCTTCACGCCACCAAATGGCAATTCACCAGAGGTAATCCAGCGGCCATTGATGACAGTCATACCAGTTTCAATTTGAGCGGCCACGTTTTGAGCACGTTTGATATCGTTAGAGATAACAGATGAACCTAAGCCATAGCTAGAATCATTTGCAAGCTGAATGGCATCGTCATCATCGTCAACTACAAAGACTTCTGCTACAGGGCCAAATAATTCTTCATCATAAATAGGATTTTCTTTGTCGATGTTAGTCAAAATTACAGGTCTGAAGAAGGCACCTTTAGAATCAATCTCTGGATATTGGTAAAAAATCTCGGCTCCTGCGTCAACGGCCTTTTTAACCTGGGCTTCTAATTTTTCCTTAGCACGTTCGGAATTCATTGGTGGCAAGGTAGTATCGGCTTCAAGTGGGTCACCCGCTTTAAGATTAGAAAAGACGTTTTTAAGCGTATGTAGCACTTCCTCATAATGAGATTTTTCAACAATAATTCTCTTGGATGAAGTACATACCTGGCCATCGTTATAAGTTCTAGCATCGCCTAAAACGTTACGCAATACTTGCGGATCTGCATCATCTAAAACGATAAATGCGTCATTGCCGCCAAGCTCCATGGTTGATTTCTTTAAATTTTTACCAGCAGCTTCGGCAACAGCTGAACCGCCACGTTCTGAACCAGTTAATGCAACGCCTTGAACTCTAGGATCGGCAATAATATCGCTTAATTGATCATAGGTTGGATAAAGGTTAATTAAGCTGCCTTCAGGAGCACCAGCACGTCTAATGATTTTAGCGGTTAAAGCAGCAGAACCTGGAACATTGTGGGCGTGTTTCAGTAAGATTGGGTTGCCCACGATAAAGTTAGGAGCGAAGACCCGAATAACTTGATAAAGTGGGAAATTCCATGGTTCACAAGCCATAATAACGCCAGTTGATTGCTTCAAATAATATGCATTGCCTAAGTCTGATTCGATTGGAGTAGGAGCCAACATTTTGACCCCGTTTTTGGCATAGTAATCACAAATTGAAGCACATAATTCAACTTCTTCTCTTGATTCGCGCAAAAGCTTTCCCATTTCCAGGGTCATCATTTTGGCTAAGTCATCTTCATGCTCGCGCAAAGCATCTGCTATCTTGTGTAATTGACGACTGCGGGTCTCAGGATTTTCATGACGCCATTTTTTATATAAAGCGTGTGCTAAGTTAATGGCATCGTCAATTTGTGCGGCAGTAGAATTGTCATAGCTTGCAAATTCTTCGTTAGTATATGGATTAATTGATTGATATCTAGACAAAATAATTCCTCCAATAAGTTTTATGTTTAGCTTTAATAAGTTATGTTTCTATTATAAAGCGTTTACAATGAAAACACAGCTATTTGTGCTTTTAGTTGTAAAAAAGTCATGCTAAAATGAAAAATAATTTTATTTTGTAAGTTTTAAACATTGAAGGGACAAAAGCATGAACAAACAAGTTTCAACTGCTAAGATTTATTTAGGCACTCCATTTTACAATGATGATCAACGTGCTAGAGTTGATAAGGCTCGTGCCTTGTTAGAAGAAAATCCGACAGTGGTCAGAGTGCATTTTCCATTTGATCAAAATTTTGTTGATCCGGATGAAAAGAATCCTGAAATTGGTGGCATTCGCAGCATGACTTGGCGCCTTGCCACTTATAACAATGACCTGGAAGGTCTAGTTAACTCTACATGTGGCGTCTTCTTGTATGACATGGACAATGTAGATGATGGTAGTGCTTTTGAAATTGGTTTCATGCGTGCTTTGCATAAGCCTGTAGTCTTGGTAACCTTCACTAAGGATCCAGACAAGGATAAAGTGATGAACCTGATGATTGCTCAAGGTGTTACTACAATTATTGATGGTAATACTGAACTGGACAAACTTGCTAACTTTGATTTCAATACAGTACCTGCTAAGCCAGTTACTGGTTACAAGATTATCTAAAAAAATCCCCATTTTGGGGATTTTTTGTTAGTCATTTAATTTTTTTAGTAATTTTTTAGCCTGATTTAGCGTAATCGTGTTGCGGTTGATTCGGGCAAAAGCACAGGCATCATGCAAATGTTGGATAGCAATTGCTTTCTTTTTTGACTGATCAATATCATTCATGCCTTGCCGCAGTAGGATGCGTGCCATGTAAAAAATCACGTGCTTCTCAGCGCCAATCTTATAGGCATAGCGCAACAATGCATTAGACTCACGATACATTTTTCGTTCGCCATAGAATTCACCGGCATCACATAAAATACTTAAGGCATGCATTGTAGTCAAAATATTATCGATCTTGACGTCCATAATGTTCTTTAATACTTGACTATAATAGTGCTCGGCTTTCTCTGTTTCACCTTGTTTAGCATAGATTTGACTACAACCATTTAATGCCAACAAGCGGTAAATATCATTTTCAGGCAATTCCTGGGTGGTCAAGATATTGTTGAAATAAAAGAGCGCACTCATTTGATTGCGATCACTTCTTAGAGCATATTGTCCGCGCAAATAGTGATAATGAATCCGATTTGTTTGGCGTTTTAGATCTACTTCGGGGTTGATTTGTGAAAGTAAAGTAAAAATTTTACTGTAATCAAAATTGATAAAAGCAAAATCCGCTTCAAACAGGATATGCGCGATATATTTGTGCTCACTGCTGTCCATAATATCGCTAACATCAATATCCATCCGTTCACAAAGCTGCTTAAGAATTTTAAATGAAGGTACCTGTCCGTTGTTTTCAAACTTACTTAAGGTTGACTGCGTGCAAATGCCGCGGCAAAGTTCAGTTTGCGATAGCCTTAATTTTTTTCTGGCTTGAACAAATTTTTCTATGTTGATCATACTTAATCTTGTCTCTTAATAGTTTGATATAAAAAATCGAGCGATTCGTCTACATAATCGGGACCATAAGCCATGGCGTGACCGTGACCAGGAATTACGAGGAGCTGTACGCCTAAGTTTTTGTCAGCTAAGAACTTAACAAAATCCAATACTGTAGCTAGTGGTGTCAACTCATCTGCGGAATTAATCATCATTAATTGCTTGAGATGGCTATAGTCAAATGACTTAGCGTCTAATTTTTGTAATACAGCCTCATCTTCAGTACCTGTGTAGGTTAATGTGAAGTACTTGTAGAAAGATTGTCTGATCTTTTCAGGATCGGTAATGCCAAAATCGTTAGCGGCATCTGGGGATGCTTTAGTATCTTGATGATCTTTAATCCAGTTTGAATATTCAACTGGAGCAGACCAGGTGACAGTAGGGAAACCATATTTCCCAGCAACCTCAATTGCCATTTCACCGCCAACGCTGGCTCCAATTTGAACAATGTTTTTGACATCGTCTTGATCAGTGTATTCAGAATTCAACAGCCAGTCGACAAAGTGCAATGCATCTTCATGAGCAGCAGGAAAGTGGTATTTAGGTGCTAAGGAGTAGTCGGGGATGAAGGTCATAAAGCCCGCATTAGCAAAGCGAATACCTAGATTTTTTACGCTTTCTTTATTACCTCTAAACCAGCCACCGCCATGCCAGAAGATTAAAATCTTGGTATTAGAAGATGTATCATTAGGATAGTAAATATCCGTTTTTAATTCTTTAGTCTTGTCATAAACAATATCATTCTTAATTACAACCATAAGATGCCTACCTTTCTAATAACTTATTAACTTTATTATATAGTATCTGCCCAAAGTAGCTAAAATAATAAAACTTTTTTTAGATTTGCATGTTTACGGTATCTGGGCTGGATTTTTGTTAAAATTGAACTACTAGGCGATGAAGGAAGGCGAGAAAATGCATCTATCGACTAAGGCTAGTCGTAAATTAATCAATATTGCAACTATAGTTTGTGGAGTCGCAATCGTGTTGCTGGTGATTTATTGGTACCGCTTGGGGATCTTTACCGATCAAGCTAAAATGCGGGCTTATCTGGCTAATAAACAAATTGTTGGTCCGATTATTTTCGTGTTGATTCAAATTGTTCAGGTAGTTATTCCAATTATTCCTGGGGGCGTGTCTTTATTAGGAGGCGTGGTCTTCTTTGGCCCAGTTGCTGGGTTTATTTATAACTACGTGGGGATTTGTATTGGCTCAATTATCAACTTCTTTTTAGCTAGACACTACGGCCGGCCCTTTATTTTGCATATTGTTTCGGAAGAAACGCTTGATAAATATATGAAGTGGACAGAGAATCAGAATAAATTTAATTGGTTCTTTGCATTATGTATTCTCGCCCCAGCAGCTCCCGATGACGTGCTTTGCCTGCTAGCAGGATTGACTAAAATGAAGTTTTGGACTTATTTTTGGATTATTATTTTGTGTAAGCCATGGACAATTGCCGCCTATAGTATAGGCCTACAGTTTGGTGCGAAGTGGCTCTTGAAGCTGATGGGTAACTAATGCTTGAATCTAAGAGAATATATTTGAGACCTTTTGAAGAAAGGGACGCGCAGCAATTACTGAAGTGGGGTGGCAATTCCCGCTACCACAAGATGGCTGGCTTTGAGGAATACCGCAATCTGACTGAGGCGGTTAATGGCGTGAAGCAATATATGTCGCGTCCTGAAAGTTATGTCGTTTGCTTGCGCAAGAACAATGAAGTGATCGGTCTGGTTGAATTGTATGAACGCGGCTTAGATGAAAAGAGTGGCCTATTAAAGACTAAAGAAGTTGGCTTTTTGCTAGATCAGTCGTTTGAAGGTCACGGCTATATGACTGAAGCTTTACGATTGATTTTGACCTATGCTTTTAAAAAGAAAAAGCAAGTAGAAGTCTGGGCTGGAACTTTTGCCGATAATGAAAAATCACAGAAATTGCTTAAAACACTAGGATTTCAGTATGTTTATACTGTCGATTACACACAAGTTAGTGCACTTTTTTCGTTTAAAGAAAAATATTATTTGCTCAAAAAAGAAGAATGGCTTAAAATAAATGCAAACACGAAATCCTAAGACTGCTTCAGAGAGTTCACGGTTGGTGCGAGTGAATGCATAGTCGCTTCCAGATTTCAATAATGTGGGCAATTAATAGTTGCACGGTTTGACGTCGTTACTCGTCTGGTAAAGAGGTGCAGTCTAGATAGACTGAAGCTGGGTGGTACCGCGAAACCGTGTAAGAGCCGATTCGTCCCAAGTGTAGGGATAAGTCGGCTCTTTTTTTATGCATATCATGGAGGTTTTATATGCTTGATATTAAAGTGATTCGTGAGAATCTTGACTGGTCAAAGAAGAAATTGGCTACACGTGGCATTAAGCCAGAAGAATTAGATGAATTAGTTGAAATTGACGCTAAGCGTCGTAAGGATTTGACTAAGAGTGAACAATTAAAGGCTAAGCGTAACGACGTTTCTAAGCAAATTGCAGAAAAAAAGCGTAACAAAGAAGATGCTAGCGATGCAATTGCTGCTATGCGTGAAGTAGGTAAGGAAATCAAAGACTTAGATAAGGAAGTTGCGGAATTAACTGAAAAGCAAAACTACATCTTGCTTAGATTGCCTAACTTCCCAGCTGATTCAGACCCAATTGGTCCGGACGATAGCTACAACGAAGAAGTTCGTAAGTGGCACCCAACTACTGAATTTAACTTTAAGCCAAAGGCTCACTGGGATATTGGTACTGACCTTGGCATCTTAGACTGGGACCGTGCTTCAAAGGTTTCAGGTGCACGTTTTGTTTACTACATCGGTGCTGGTGCGCTTTTGGAACGTGCTGTCTTCAACTTCTTCCTTGATGAAAACACTAAGGAAGGTTATACCGAAATTATCCCACCATACTTGGTAAACGATGCATCAATGCAAGGAACTGGTCAATTCCCTAAGTTCCACGAAGATGTTTATACCATCGTTGATAATGACGATCCAGATAAGCCACGTGACTTAACTTTGATTCCAACTGCTGAAGTTCCATTGGTAAACTACTTCAGAAATGAAATTATTCATGAAAACAAGTTGCCAATCAATGTTACTGCATTGTCACCAGCATTCAGAAGTGAAGCAGGGTCAGCAGGACGGGACACTCGTGGTTTGATTAGAATGCACGAATTCCGTAAGGTTGAGATGGTTAAGGTATGTAAGCCTGACGAATCATGGGATGAACTCGAGAAGTTAACTCATAATGCGGAACACTTATTGCAAAAGTTGGGCCTGCCATATCACGTAGTTGCTCTTTCAACTGGGGATGCAAGTTTTACTAGTGCTAAGACTTACGACCTTGAAGTTTGGATGCCTGCACAAGACAAGTACCGTGAAATCTCAAGTTGTTCAAACTGTACTGACTTCCAAGCTCGTCGTGCACAAATTCGTTACCGTGATGAAGACGGCAAGCTTCACTTGGCACACACTTTAAATGGCTCAGGTTTGGCTGTTGGTCGTTGTGTAGCTGCTATTTTGGAAAATTACCAAAACGAAGATGGTTCAGTAACTGTTCCTGATGTACTTGTTCCTTACATGAATGGTATGAAGAAGATTACTAAAGAATCAGGTTTAATTTAATTCCTAAATTTAATTAAAAAATGAGCACAATAAAATCGTTATTTTAGTTGTTGTGACTGACAACTTAAAATAACGATTTTTTTGCATATAATTTAAGCCTGCTTTTTGTTGTGATTTATGTTAGGTGTTATTAAAATAGATGAATAGAATAAAACCGCGTAATAGAAAGACTAAATAAAAATGACTTTGAAGGCAAGCAGCGCTTTAGTATTAGAAAATTGAACATTGGAGTTTGTTCCGTTTTGCTTTCAACTTTGCTTTGGACGATGAATACAAGTCAAACGGTTCATGCGGATACTACGGATCCAGTAGAAACAGAAGAGGTTGAGTCGGCTAAGAAGACTACCACAGATACTGGAAATGATCAGACTACGACAGCTGGTAAGAATGATAACGATACTACTGCTCAAAAAGAAGTTAGCGGTACCGATCCTTTGACTAGCAAAAATTCAACCGAGCAGAATTCAACTAAACAGGCAGAAGATAAAAAAGCTACTAGTCCAGAAGATACTAAAGATGTTTCTACTCAAAATAATAAGGAAGTTTCTTATAGTGCTTACAATAAGAGCGGCGATCCAGGTCAGCAAACTACTTTCACTCAAGGCACCGACAGTTATCAGCCAAACTATATTATTTCCCGCTTGCAAACAAATGCTGATGGCTTAGTGAGTGGCAAGCAAAATGCTACTATTCGCGTTACTGTTCCAAATGGTACGCTTGGTGCTCAATATGATGCAGATGGTAAGTATTACTACTACGAATTGAATGCTAATGTTAATGTTGCGCAAAAGGTGACGTTTGAATTTGTAGACCAGTACAACAATAATGCGGTTGTCGGTCAAACTTATTCACAAGAATTTATCCCTGGTGTTCAAACTAACCTCAACTTTAATATGACCATTCCAACTGATCCAGAAGGTTATGGTTACGAATTAGCAAACGGTGCGTCAATTCCAGAACAATGCACTTTGCCTGCTTTTACGCAAATCTTCCTAACGCATCAGTTTATGAAGCCCGTCCAGTTCACACTGTTTTGTATATTCCAGTAAAACAGCAAGCGAGAACAGTAACGGCTAAATATGTAATTGCTGGTGGTGACAAAAATGGTCAACAATTTGCACCTGATTCACAAATACAGGTATTCTATGCCCAGACTGGTAGTTTAAATGTTGCTAATAACACGATTACTTATGGTAATTGGCAATGGGATCAAACAGCAGGTGATTCAACAACGCCAGGATTTAAAGTGATTTATGGTTCATGGAGCCTACCTAAAGAAGCTGGACAAACTTGGCAAGTTAATGTTCCTGATCCAGGCAAGGATTATGTTGTTGTAAATATACGTATGGTAAAAATAGTACTAATAGTACTAATTTAAGCTACACTGCTAAAGATGGTGACTTGATCTTTGATCAAACTCCAGGCAATGTCGGTGAATACCACGTGGAATTATCTACGCAAGGGTTGGCTAACATTGAAAAAGCTTTGGGTACTAACTACGCATACCCACAAGTAGCAGATGATGTAACTACTAAGGGTACATTAACCATTAACCAGGGCGAAGCTACTGTTACCCTGAATAGTGGTGACAGCAAGACTTATGATGCTAAGCAAACCTTACCAAGTGGACTTAACTTGAATAAGTACAACGTAACCTACGATGCGACGGTTTACTCCGCTGATGGTGAAGCTCAGACACTTAAGTTAACTGCTGACGATTTGCAAATTGTTGGTAATGCAACGAATGTCGGTACTTACCAAGTTAAATTATCACAGGCTGGTCAAGAAAAGCTTAAGCAACTAACTGGTAATAATGGTGCTAACTACAAGTGGACATTTAAGACAACAGCTAACTACATAGTTACTGCAGCCACTGCTGACGCAAAACTTAATGGCTCTAACCAAAAGACATTTGATGGTACAGCTGTAACAACTGCACAAGTTAACAGCAATGGTCAAATTTTAGTTCACTTTACTTTTCCAGGTTCAACTACCGAAAGTACGTATGCTCTGCAAGACGGTGATTATATTTGGAATGCTGGCAGCGCACCAGTTAATGCTGGTACTTACACCATTACGTTGAACAAGCAGTCAATATTGGCTCACTTGCAAGATGCCTTGAAGAAGCAAGTTAACGCTAATGTAACTATTTCCGCTGACGATTTAGGAGGCCAGGCAAGCTTCACAATTACGCCAAAGGCAATTACTGATATCACTATTTCTGGTAGTGATCAAAGCAAGACTTATAATGGCAAATCAGCTGATCTCGATGTTAATGGCTTGAAGATCACGGCAAATGGTACGGTTACGAACACACCATTAGTAAACCCAGGAATCACTGCTAGTGACTTTACGTGGTACGATGCGGCTGGTAAGAAACTTGACGGAGTTCCAACGGATGCAGGAACTTACCAAGCCCACTTGAATGCCAACACGCTCGTTGCATTGCAAAAAGCAAATCCAAACTACAAGCTGAATATTTCTTCAAAGGCTAAGTTTACTTTGGATGCAACCTTAACGATTGAATTTGAAGATACTCAAGAAGGTAACAAGCAAGTTGGTCAGACAATTACTAAGTCTGGCGTTGCTGGTTCAACTGTTGATAACCTTGATTTGAAGCTTCCAGAGAACTACGAGTTAGCACCAGATCAAGAATTGCCAACTAGCTATACTTTTGGCAAGGCATTAAGTCAGAACTTGTACATTAAATTAGTTCACAAAACAGCAATCGTTGATCCAACTGATTCAGCAACCAATCCTACTAAGGATGAAAGCTGGTTCAAGAAAAATGACCTAGTTAAGGATGTCACCCGAACCATTAATTACGAAGGTTTGAGTGAAGAACAACTAGCTCAGATTTCAGAAGATCAAAAGAAATAGACCGTTGAATTTATGCGGACTGCCGTATATGACTTGGTTACTGGAAAGCTGGTTGCCAATAGTGAAGGCCAATGGGCTGCGGTAGATGGTAAGGATACATTTGCTGGATTTACGCCGAAGGAATTTGCTGGCTATACCACAAATCCTAACAAGGTTGAACAAGTGAAAGTAACTGGCAATGATAAGGATAGTGAAGTCACTGTTACTTATACTGTCAACACTCAAACGGGGAAGATTTCTTACGTTGATAGTGATGGCAAAGAAGTAGGGCAAACTCCGCTTAGTGGCAAGACCGGTGAAACAGTAGATGTAAATCCACAAGTTCCAGCAGGATGGAAGATTGTTTCAGGACAGGATATTCCTAAGACAGTAGTTGCAACTGCTGATGGCATTCCAACTGTAACTGTAAGGGGTGAACACGACACCATTATTGTTACTCCAGAAACTCCACCAAGGGATGTTCCAACAGGCCCAGTGCCAGGTGATCCAAGTAAGAACTATGATCACTTGGGTACTTTGACTAAGATTCCAACTAGAATAATTACAGTCATTACGCCTTCAGGTGCTAAGCTGATTATCACTCAAAAAGTAACGTTTACTAGAACTGCAACGTTTGATAAAGTTACTGGCAAAGTTACATACAGTGAGTGGAAGGTAGATGGTAATACTCAGTGGGATGCATATACTGCTCCAACATTTAGTGGCTACACTGCTTCACAAAGTAAGGTGGCAGCGGAAAAGGTTTCAGTAGATACGGCTGACAGTAATATTGAAATTACTTACAAGCAAGATGAAGTACCAACTCCAGAGCCGAAGCCAGATAAACCTGACAAACCAAATAAACCGGATAAGCCAAACAAGCTTGCTAAGCCAGATAAACCGGCAAAGTCTAATAAGGAAAGTGAAAAGAAGCATAATCATTCTAAAGCAAATAAGAAGGGCTATGACTCTAATAACAATCCTAAGTATGAAGGTATGCCTACAGGTCGAAATAAACGCGCTAACGGCCCAGTTAAGGCAGCAGACGCTGAATCTGGCAAGAGGACAATAGGGAAAGCAGAAAGAAAGCAATTAGCTAACAAATTAAATGCAAAACCGAAGTCCGTGCAAGACTTATTGCCTCAAACTGGTAGTGAACACAAACACACACTAGGTTTGATTGGTACATTACTCGCTGGTTTAGGTTGGATTAGTTTACTTGGCGTTGAAAAACGTAAGAAAAAAGACGAATAGACACTAAAGATATAAAATGAGACGTTTATCGAATGATTATATTTGATAAACGTCTTTTTTTGCATTTTTGAGTGAAAAATTAGGCAAAACACTGTTTTTTTTGAATTATTTTGAAAAAAATTCGAAAAATTTTGTACTAAAATTAAGAGAAAAAACAGTAAAACTCGAATAATAAGCGTAAGGATAAAAATAAAGTAAGCAAAAAGAAAAAGGTAGATTGAAATAGAAACAAAGGAATAATTACAACGCGTCCAAGCGTTTCTAAAAGATTGCGAACGAAGAGCAAGACTTGCCAAAGCGGAGAAAATAAGGTAAATTAATAAAGTCGCTTCGAGAGATGCGACGAGAGCTTAAAAACAGACATGTAAGG
>NZ_PCYV01000014.1:0-41962 GCF_002553785.1 Lactobacillus sp. UMNPBX15 | reverse complement strand
TTAAAAAATCAATTTACGAGAAAGATCTATTTACACAAAAGATTTGACAGTTTCTGTCGCCCAAAATGTCGCCTGCTATAAACCCTTATATATCAATACTTTATTTATTATTAAGAGACAAAGAGACAATATATATTAAATATTAATATATATAAGAAAAAAATAGTAATAAAAGCATATATATGTAAAACGGACTTAAAAAAATGTCGCTTGTCGCCTAGCCACTACTTATCCTTACAGCCCCAACGGTTTATGCCACTTTTATTATTGTCTCCTTGCCGTCTCTTTTGTCGGCTAATGTATTTGAATTAACTGCCCCGCCAAAATAAACCACTACTACGCCAATAGCGGTGGTCTGCTAGAAAGGAATTACAAAATGTACAACAGAATTAACTTGAATGATTTTGATTTATTTAAGTTATTACAAACCATTGAAAGAAAATACGGTCATACTGTGGCTAGTAAAGTGGCAAGTGACCTTACACGGCTAGCCACTATAGCCCAAACCAACGATTATCTAGACGAACTAAATTCACCTAGATTCGTGGCTAGATTTAAGTTGCATCCCCTCACTGGTCGGCTAATTGCGGAGACAATCAACGATGAAATGAAAGGTTACCGTTATACGGTTATCAATGACAAAGTTACTAGAACAGCTATGGTTTATTAATAATATGGTGTGTCCCATTTCAGGGATGCGCCTATTTTGTTATCATGATGTTAAGTGAGGTAGTAACGAAATGAAACGCCCTACACCAGTAACGACCATATCTATCTTAATTAATCATTTTCAAACATAAATCATAAATAAAAACTCTACCCTTAAAATGACCGTTTTAGGGGCTTTTTACTTACTTAGAAAACCTCATGTAAATTAAGTCATATCAATGGTTAGGGCGATTTTGATTAATGGCGAATTCGGCACAATTTAGGGTAGACAAAAGTAGACATTTAGGGGCTTTTTGATTGGGAGAAATTGTTAAGATTTTGGCTTTTACGACCTGACAAAACCTGACCAATCCTAACTTAATGTGTCATGCTTAAACCGTAAAAAAACGTAATTTCATGGGCTTTTAGTGAAACATTATGAAACATTTACTTAACTTTTTAAGGTGCAGAAAAGTTCAGTTTTCGGGGCTTTTTTCAGATCAAGAAAATTGGTTTCATCCCTTGTGTTGTGTGGCTTTTAACCTTGTCTATTAAATTTCAAACCTGAACCGTTTTTGCGCTATTAAGCATAGTCATACTCAGCCACTAATAAAACCGCTCTATACCCTCTTAAAATCAATCTGACAGCATACTAAAAGCACTAGTAAACCTAATTACTGGTGCTTATTTTTTACTCAAATTCTAACAGCGGATAGACCTTATTCTTAATCTGTTCTTGCTTAAATATTTCAGCAAACTTTTTTAATGCTTCATTTTTCCTATTCGATCCCCAAAATCCACTGTGTTTATACGTATTTACTATGTCTTTTATAGTTACATGGTTAATACAATGTTCTACAATAATCGTTCTATAGGGATGCTGTGGCGTATCTTCAAGTTGATTAATAGCTAACCATGTTACAGCGAAAATATTCCAATAATACCCCATACGGCTTTCATCGTTTAAATTTATTTCGGTGGTTATCTGGCTGCCAGACAACAAATATAATTTAGGATAATCATTTTTAAAGAAGTCCCTTACTCCCTTGTTGTGCTTAATCATAATTAATATTCATCCTTGCCTTAATTCAATACCTTTTAGTTATATTTTACTCAAAAAGAAAACCAACTCACAATTGAGCTGGTTTACATGAACAATGATATTGACTTAATTATACCATGGTTAAATATTTAAGATTAACCCACTTACACGTTAAAAATATTGTTCCTAACTATTTAGGTTAGTGAATTCACTGTATAGCCCTATATATTAATGTTTTTTGCCGTTTCATCTCCAATAATTCTCGGGTCTAAATATTGCTCCTAGACCAATTCACTTTTTATCCATTTTTGCGGTTAAATTTTCAAGATATCACTTCTAATATTGCTCTTTTAATTCATTTTCAAGCAATTTCATTTAATTTAGAAAAACAAAAAAGCGCATTATATCAAGTGTTCACACCACTTAGATACATTAGCGCTTTTTTAATTCGGGTTGGGTGTTCTTTTAGAACTATTGGGTTAGCTGGATTCGAACCAGCGCATGATGGTACCAAAAACCATTGCCTTACCACTTGGCTATAACCCAATACCAGCTGAACTTTTTACTTGTCGTTCAACAATGGAGGAGGGTGGATTCGAACCGCCGAACTCAGAGAGAGCGGTTTTACAGACCGCCGCGTTTAGCCACTTCGCTACTCCTCCGTTAGCTGACTTAATTATAATAACGAAAATCCAAATCAAATGCAAGACTTTTTTGAAACTTTTTTCAAAAAAAAGAAGAAGCCATGACGACCTCTTCTCAAAATTTAAAAATTGATTTATATCTAAACAGTTAATTTTAAGCCTAATGCCTTTTGTGCTACTTGATTTACCAGACTCCATTGCTTGTCATAAGTTGGTGAAAAGAAGAAATCTGCTTCTGCTAAATCTTCCAGTGTCAACTTATTTCTAATAGCTAAGCTCAAAACATTGGCTTGGCCACTAATGTCATATGATGAAAGTACGCTACCGCCTAAGATTTGGTGGCTGTCTTCATTATAAACAACAGCAATATAGCAAGTAGGATTATCTTTTTCAGGAATATAGTCTGGACGAAGATAACTCTTTAAGACTGTTTCTTTTGCATTAATTCCTGCTCGCTTGGCATTCTTTTCACTGAGTCCTGTTGTTACTGCATGTAAATCAAAGGCTTCAAGCAATTGTGCACCAACTAAGCCCTTAAAGACACGTTCTGGCTTGTCTTCAAATAAGTGCTCAACAACATATTGAGCCTCATGCCGTGCAGCAATGGCAGATGGCATCGGTACTCTTCTGTTAGCTGGAATGCTAAATGGGAAGATTGCATCCCCAATTGCATAGACATCCTTTACATTGGTTCTAAAGTAATTGTCTACCTTAATGTAGCCATTGTCATAAAGATCGATCGTGTTTTTCAACCAATCAGTATTTGGCTTAATACCAACTGTAATAATGACACAATCAGCAGTAATATCACCCTTATCAGTCTGAACTGCATTGACCTTTCCATTGCCAACAAAGCCAGTAACTTTAGTGTTCATAGCCAGGTTAACACCATGATCAGTCAATTCTTTTTCAAATAAGCTAGTATAAGTATCATTCAAATAATTTTCTAGTGGTTTTTGCCCACCATCAATTAAAGTAACATTCTTGCCTGCTTTAGCGAAAACCTCGGCAGCTGCAATTCCGTTACCAGCACCAATAACTGCAACATTTTTAATAGCTTCATCTTGAGCAGCTGCATTGATCTCTGTAGCGCAATCATAGCCTCTCATCAACATAATATTTTTCAGGTCTGCTCCAGGAAGAGGCAAACTTGCGGGGTTAACACCTGAAGAAATAATTAGCTTATCATAACTAACTTCTTTGGTTGTACCATCTTTTACGTTTTTGACAGTAACCGTCTTTTTAGCTGGATCAAGAGCTATTACTGCTGTGTTATTAACAACTTTACCACCCCGTTCAGCTAGATCTTCAGGAGTAAAGTTTCTAACGTTGTCTTGGCCTGTAGTTTTTCCTTCAAGGAATAGCTTCATTCCGCAAGACATAAAGGAAACGAAGTCGCCTGCTTCATAAATCGTAACGTCTACATCATCATAACGATCTAAAATTTCATAAGCTGCCTCTTGGCCGCCGTGGGATGCACCTACAATAATGATTTTCTTTTTTGACATAGCCTGACCTCCTAATAATGCAGCAATAATTGTCGTTTTTAAGTAATAGCAGTTATTGTAACTGGTTACATTATTTATCTTTTAATAAGATATTTCAATTAATTTGCTTTTGATTAGTGCGAAGCAGCAATATATTTTTTATATAAAAAAGAGCACTACTGATAGTAGTACTCTAGAGGGAAATTTTCCAAAATTATCTTATTTAGCTAATTCTGCTGATAGATTTCGTTCACTAATTTAGTGATTTCATTACGATTAAGAACTTCATCATACATATCCATTGTTTCCTGGATTGTATTTTCTAAATTAGTACCATGATTTTTGGCATAGCCAATAAACTTTTTTGCATCTACTATTTTAGCTTCTTTAATCGCTTTTTCTGCAGCTCTTTTAGCAACTTCATTCATCTCATATTCTAGCTTATTCATGTCTTCGACCCATTTTCCGCTATTCACGTAGTAGTCGATATCCTTCTGCAGGCTGATATCCCTGCGTAGTACATCATCCGTTTTTCTAGATCATTTTTACGTGTTGTTTGCATCTCAATATCATACACTCGACTTTGATCATCTTGTGCCCAGATATCTAAGCGAATGTTTTTGGATTCTAGTCCAATGTTGCCGTCATACTGGGTAATGACATTAACTTTTGTCAATTTTAATTCAGGAAACATCCGACGTAGCAGTTCCAGACAATTCTTTTTATTGCTCATAACATGACCGAATACCAAGTCGTTAGTAATTCGAGGATATCGATTAATTCTTCTCCTCATATTTTACCTCTTTTCTTTTTCTTAAGTAGGAAAATTACCCTCCACTATTTATTACGCAAAAAAGTGCAAATTTTTTTCAGAAATTTAAAAATTTAGACACGAAAAAAGCCGATGCAAATGCATCGACTCTTTCAGTTAAATTATTCTACTTTTTAATAGAAGTTTACAGCCTTGATGTAACGCTTGTTGTTGTTTCTGCAGCCTTCAATTCTGTAGTACTTCTTACCGTTCTTAAATCTCATTTGACCACCGTAAGTAGTTACAGTTTGACCTCTGTACATCTTACCAGTACCTGGAGTACGACGGTATGATGACCAATAAATGTAGGCATTGTGCTTCAAAGTACGTTGGTTACCAGTAATGTTGGTTACACGAACGTATTCGTCCTTGTTAGCCACCTTGTAGTAAGTCTTACCGTTGATAGTTACAACAGTTGGAACGATTTCAATGTCGTTGTAAGCGTAGTACATGTGACCTAAGTAGTTACCGTTCTTGTCATAAGCTCTTGAATCAACCATTACTGGCAAAGTCTTGGTGTTAGTGTCACCAGCTGGCTTAACAAGTGATGAAGTCTTAACCCAAATGTTGCTTGAGTTAGCATCTGACTTAGACTTAGTTGAAACTTGTGAGTATGATACATTGTTAAGGGTTCTAGTTTGATCAGCAACGTAAACAGTGTCACCATCTTTGAAAGTAGTTGAAGCTGGTCTTACATTAATGCCATAAATGTGGTAAGTTGCGATTGAGCTTGCGCCATTAGCATATAGAGCTTGTTTGTGGCTTGAAGTAATTAAAACAGTGTATGTTGCAGTAGTCTTCTTACCAGTTAAACCAGTAGCAGTTAAAGTTACATTATAGTAACGTCCTGCTTCTGAAGTATTAACAGGATTTGAAGTTGCTTCTAGTGAAGCAGCTGTATTATTATTGCTGTTTTGTACAGCTGAAATAATAACTGGCTCACCATTACTATTTACAAAATTAGTTGGATTAAATTGTGAACCAACAGCTACTTGGAATATTTGACCATTAACACTCCCCTTGCTTTGACCATTCAATGACCAATTGATCACTGGATTTTGAGTAGTATCTGTAGTTGAACTTGAACCTGAAACTACAACTGGGATTTGAACAGTAGCTGTTTGCGTAGAAGTAGAACCTGTACCAGTTAAAGTAAGATTGAAATCACTAGTTGGTACCGCAGTAATATTCTTGTTATCTTTATCAAGAGTTACACCTGCATTCTTAAGAATAGCAGCAACTTCACTATCTTTAAGGTTAACTTTTTCTCCACTGGCATTATTCGTACTAAAGAAAACTAATCCTAAATCATTAATTGCCTTAGTAACACTAGCTACAGTATCTTTAGCCTTAATAGAAATAGTAGTTGGTACAACATTAGCTGTTTTATCGGTAGTACTTGCAGCATCAATTACTTGATTGCCATATGTAAAGTATGATCTATCTGTTGGCTTTGCTGTTGTTGCTGTAGTAGTACTTGTAGTACCAGTAGTGTTAGTTACTGTACCTAAACTAATAGCAGCGTTAACTGGAACAGCTGAAGCTGCTACAGGAGCAACTGCCAACAAAGCGGCAGCAGCCATACTTACAATTCTTGTATTCTTTCTCATAATTATGTGGCCTTTCCTTTCTGAAACAGAAATTCATCCTAAGCAGTAAGTTATATCTTCTTCTGCTTGTGAAATAATTATAGCATGTTACGAACCCGATTACTAAAAACAGGATCGACTCGTGTGTGTGATTTTAAGAATACCTCCTAAAATCACCAGTAATACCCTACCCTTTATTTGTTAAACTGTAGTTACCGGACTTTTACAATTAAGATTCAAAACATTACATTTTTGTGAAGTTTTAAACAAGTTATTGATTTATGACAGAACTTATGTGTGTTAAGAAAAGGTAATTTTAACACTTGTTCGCTTAAAAAAATTAAAGCTCTTAGATTTTTTGATTAGAAATAATTGCTTCATGTTCTTTAATATGCTCAACTCGCCCTGCATCCCCCGCAATAAGTAACAAATATAATGCCTCAATCATTGTCATACTTGCCACGCGTGAGAAATAATACTGCGATTGCATCACCGTCTGCCGCACTGCTGTCTTTAAATGCACATCAGCTAATAGCGCAATCGGTGAATCATCGCGATTGGTGATCGCAATCACCGGCATCCCTTTTTGTTTGGCTACCTTAATTTGCTTAATGATTCCCGCTGCTTCACCTGAATTCGAAATCACCAACAAGCAATCCTTTTTACTCAGGTTCATTGTCTGCGCAATTGCCGTTTCAATCGTGCCACCCGAATCAATTGCCAACAAGCCAATCTGATTAAACTTATACACTGCATCAGCGGCCACCGGATAAGTATCGCCCTCCGCACTAACCTGCACAATTCTGCTTTCAGTCAAAAAATGCAGCACCTGATCTAATTTGGCTTCAGTCACATTCTCCAAAGTCGCCTTAATCTCGGCGACTTTATTTTTTTCAATCAATTCCAAATTAGCACTAGCATCATCACGTGACATATTTTGAAGTGACACACTTTCAGTTGCATTCTGAGCTAGTTGAATTTTTAAATCATGAAAACCTGTCAAATCTAAATTATGACAAAAACGCGTCACCGAAGCATCACTCACCTCAGCTTCAGTTGCTAATTTTGAAATTGTATAATTTACCACCTGTTCGGGCTGTTTTAAGATCACTTGAGCAATCTTTTGATCACTGGCTGACATTGTCGCTAATTTACTATAGATTGTATCGATAATTTTAGTCATTATTCTCACCTTTTCTGTGCCAAAATTATATCATCAATGTAATTAATTTTCACAATTTTATTTTTAAAGAAAATAAATTTATATTTTGATTGACGAAAATCATTTACCAAGGTAGTATGTATTTGTAAATAATTTTCACAGGAGAAAATAAAATGAAAATTAATTCGATAAGTGCCCTCGCTTTAAGTAAAATCAAGCCGAAAATGACTATTTCTCTTGGCGGCGGAAGCAATGTATTTAAGTTAGCTCAAGCTATTGCACAGCATAACTTAGACATCACATTATATTCTCCATCCGAACTTACTCGCTTTAGGTGCCAAGAACTCGGATTAGAGCTTCTTCCTTCTACTGCAGCAACCAAAATCGATATTGCTTTTGATGGTTGTGATAGTATTGATAAGAATTTTAATGTTCTAAAAAGTTTGGGTGGAATTCATCTTTTTGAAAAACAGGCAGCACAAATTGCCAAACAGTTTATCCTACTCTTACCCAGTGAAAGGATACAACCGATTCTGAATCCTAAAATTCCACTTTGTCTTGAAGTGGCACCGCCTTGTGTTAATCAAGTACAGAAGTATTTAAGCAGTTTACATTTAACTAGTAAGATTCGACAAGATAGTTCAGTAGCTGCATTTGCCCGTACGCCTTTGGGCAACTACTTAATCGATGTTTTTAACGAAGATTGGCACAATATCACTGAACTTAATCGTCAACTTTGTTTACAAAATGGCGTAGTCAGCTCTTCACTATTTGAAAACTTAACTACTTCATTAATTACTGAAAAAGATGGAAAAATTATTGAACTTAAGAGAGGTAATGATCATGAAAAAATTTAATTGGGGAATTATTGGTACTGGCTGGATTGCACATGATATGGCTGATGCTTTGAACAAAGTCAACGGCGAAATTTATGCTGCCGCAAATCCAAATGAAGAAGCACTCCGTGCCTTTGTCCAAGAAAAACATGTACAGCATGCTTTCACTAATCCTGATGAAATGATTAAGGATCCTAGCATTGATATCATCTATATTGCTACCCCACACACTTTCCACTACGACTACATCAAAAAGGCCCTCAATGCCGGCAAGCATGTCTTTTGCGAAAAGGCAATTACTGTCAATGCGCGGCAATTTGATGAAGTGGCTCAATTAGCCAAAGAGAAACAACTAATCTTAATGGAAGGCTTTACCCTTTATCACATGCCAATCTACCAAAAGATGCAAGATATGATTAAGACCGGCAAATTTGGCGATATTAAAATGATCCAAATTAATTTTGGTTCACTGAAGGACTATGACCCGCAAAATCGTTTCTTTAATAAAGATCTCGCTGGTGGTGCATTGCTGGATATCGGCGGCTACGCAACTGCTTTTGCCATTAGTTTCATGGATGAATATCCTGAAAGTATCAATACCACGGTAAAATTCTTTGAAACTGGTGTTGACGAAGAAAGCGGCATTATTTTAAAAAATTCGAAAGGCCAAATGGCAGTGATGTCATTATCGATGCGGGCCAAGCAGCCTAAGCGCGGACTGGTTTCGGGCACCAAAGGTTATTTCGAAATCAATCAATATCCTCGCGGCACTGAAGCTTATATTACTTACACCCAGAGTGCTCATGAGGAAAGCTATGATAAGGTTACTGCCGGGGATGCTGATCAGGCGCTTGAATATGAAGTCACTGATTTTCAAAAGTATATTGAACAAGGCCATGACGAAGGCGAATTAGAAAAATCTCGCATGATCGCCCATATTTTAACCAGTATTAGAACTGCCTGGGGCATGACTTATCCATTTGATAACGAGGAATAATTAGTTGGATTTCAAAAGGGATCGATACATAACATCGGTCCCTTTTATTTGCACTTATTGCTTATTTTCTGCGACATATTTTTCTAGTCGTTTCAAGCCTTCTTTGATCTGATCCATCGACGTTGCGTAAGACAAACGAATATATCCTGCTCCACCTTTAGCAAAAAATGAGCCCGCAATTACAGCAACATGCCCCTTTTCAGCCAAATCATAAATAAACTTGGTATCATCTTGTTCCAAGCCTGCTGGAATTTTGGCAAAAATGTAGAAGGCACCTTTAGGCTTAACGCATTCAAAGCCTAACTTGGTTAATCCTTCATAAAGCACATCACGCCGCTTTTGGAATTCTTTCTTCATCGGCTGTGCATCGTTCATTCCATTGCCTAGTGCTTCTTCAGCTGCATCCTGCATTGGCGTTGGTTCCGTCGTTGTGATTGCTTGGTGAATCTTAGCCAGTTGATCCAAAATCGGCTTAGGTGCAGCAACCACACCGATCCGGTAACCCGTCATCGCCCATGCTTTGGACACGCCATTCATTAAAACAACTTGATCATGTAAAGTCTTTTCCATCGAAGCATGTGGCTGATCATAATTAAGCTCACTATAAATTTCATCACAAAGAACAAAAACCGGCTTATCTCGAACAACATCTGCTAAGGCATCAAGTTCATCTTGTGAATACATCACACCTGTTGGATTGGTAGGATAATTCATGACAAGCGCCTTAACGCGATCACCATACTTGTCCAATGCTGCCTGCAATTTTTGCGGCGTTAATTTGAAATCATCAGCTGAAGTATCAAGCTGTACCACTTCAGCTCCCATCGATTGTGCATCACCAATGTACAGTGGGAAAATCGGCGTTGGTACTAAAACTACATCGCCCGGATTAATGACTGCAGTTAAAAAATCATAGATAGATTCCGTAACCCCGTTCGTAATCAAAATTTCATCAGCAGCATATTTTTGACCATATTTTTCCGCTAAAAACTTTGCTGCAGCCTGACGCAATCCCGGTGTACCATTAGACGGTGCATAGTGGGAATGATTGTTAGCGATGCTTTCTTGGGCAGCTTTTTTAATATGCTCAGGCGTATTAAAATCTGGCTCACCCACCGTAAACTTGACAATATTTGGTATCTTACTGGTATAAGCCGCAAAAGCTAAAATTTGTCCTGGCTTTTGTTCAACTAATCCCTTTTTCATATGCTTTGTTAAGTCAACCATACTAGTCACCTCATAATGTAAATAAGAGCAAAATTAAAGTTAGCTTAAATATAAGCACTTATTCGTTTCTTGTCAAAGCATTTTCAATTTTAAATACAAAAAAGATCAAGCTCACCGCTTGATCTCACCTATTGGGTTAGCTGGATTCGAACCAGCGCATGATGGTACCAAAAACCATTGCCTTACCACTTGGCTATAACCCAATCTTCAAACCTTTTACTTGATTGGTTCTATTTGAATGACCTCTCGATCACCCAACAGATATTAGTATAGGGGAATGAAGAAAAAATAGCAAGAAAAAATTCAAAAAAGTTTTGTTTTTTTAAAAATACCTACATTTGCTCGAAGGATACTGAATCTTTCTTTTATGAATTATAAAATTAATTTGTTTTTTTACGATTATAACTTTTGTGACTTCTTAACCTTATTCATTAATTCAAAGTCGTTGGTAAAAATTCCAGCTACACCAAGTTTAAAGTACCTTTTTGCTATGCTTACTTTATCTACTGTCCAAATTCTTTGCGTAACTTTGCTAGGTAAATACCAATGCGGATGGATCGCTGCAAAATGATTCTTAGCCGCAAACTGTTCAGGAAACGGCACCGGCCATTTGGTTAAAAAGCAATATTGTTGGTGGGGATCAATTCGCTGGCAATTTTTTAAGGTTTGATAATTGAAGGAAGAGAAAATAATGGGATGCACAAAATGGTATTCTTGTGCTAACGCTAAAACGATGGCTTCAATCCCCTCATCATGAATCTTGTTAGTCTTAAATTCCAAGTTAACATACAAATCCTGTCCCTGAAGAATTTCAAATAATTCACTTAACATCGGTACCGGTTCACCGTTAGCTAAACGAAATCGCCTGATTTCACTTAAGGTATAGTCCTTAATGTAACCCGTGCCATTAGTTGTGCGGTCAATTTTTTCATCATGCATTACTACTGGCACCTTGTCTTTAGTTAAATGCACATCAAATTCCACGCCTTCTGCGCCATGCTCTACCGCATATTTAAATCCTTGCAAAGAATTCTCCGCAAATTTCACCGGCAGTCCTCTATGAGCAAATACAATTGTCTGACCCATTTTTCACCTATAAAAAAATACCGCTCTCGCGGCATCCCTTCTATAACTTAATCTAATACGATTGCACCTTGAGTTGCTAAAGTACCACGTACAAGATCCTTAACATCTCTTCTAGCCACCATTCCATCAGTATTTTCAATGTATTCAACATATTGTGGTGACTTGATATGAGCGTCATAAGCCTTGTCATCAAAGTAAACTTCAACGAAGTACCATTCGTTTTCGTTCTTCTTATTGACTCCAGACATCATAATTTCCATGCCTGGTTCAGCAGCCATGCTGGTGGTCATTTCTTTCTTAACTTCATGTGCAAACTTTTCTGCGTCTTCAGGCTTAACTTCAACCTTAACCAAGCGCATAACAAAGTTGTCGGCATGGTCATTCAAAGCATCATGAGCCTTGGTAGTAATTACCTCAGGCTTCAATTCAATAATTTCCTTGTCAGTGGAAATCTTGTTAATAGTTTCCGCAAAATTGTCGGCATGATCTGCTGCAATGTGCAAATCTTCTGCCAAGCTATTCCGGAACAATTCGATTTCGTAATTGTCTTCACCATGAGCATCGTCATGTGCGCTTCCAATTAACAAAGTTCCTTCTTCAGCTGGAATTGAGTTGTGCATGTTATTTTCAACTTCACGGATATATTCACCGCGATCGTTTTCCTTGATATTTAATTTAGTAATTCTAAAAATTGGTGTTTCATCCATTTTTCTTGCCTCGTACTATAATCTTTCCACACCTATCATTATAAACTAATGCAGAAAAATAAAAGCCCCTATTCACCAGTTATTTGATCAATTTTAACCGCTTTAGCTGGCCATTCAGTCCGTACATATTCTAATGTACTGCCTTCATTGCTAGTTAACTGCACAAATGAGCAATTGGGCAAACCCAGAAATTCACGGTGATTAGCTTTTTCATTAATATACTGCGACAAACTATCGCCATGACCGACAACCAAAATATTATCGCCATCCTGCGCATCCCGCATAATCAAGTTAATGCCGCGCTCCATCCGCTCGACCACTTCACGATTATCTTCTACGCGAAATTTGCCCAAACGATGCAGCGGCCAAAGTAGCACATTGCGTGCCTCAAAAGCGCCATAGCTTTTCTCTTTTAATTCCTTTAATCGAACATACTCCATCTCAGGCCCAGCAATAATCTCTAAAGTATCACTTGCCCTTTCTTGGGGTGAGCAATATGCTCTAGCAAAATTAATTCTCTGATCTTGAAAATAATCCCGTACGGCTTCCGCCTGCTTAATGCCTAATGGTGTTAGCGCTGAATCACAGCTTCCCTGCATGCGGTGTCCTTTATTAAACCAAGTTTGACCATGTCTGACTAAATATAAATTAATTGCCATTTCGTCTTACTTTAAACCCTCTGCTGGCCACACGTATGAATCAAAATGGATCTTTTTACCATCAACTGTTAGCTTCACGATTGAAGCATTGCCAAAACCGCCAAAGTTCTTATTCTCGGTAGCATCGCGCACAAACTTAGCTAAAATATCACCATGTCCTACAACTAAAGCAGTTTGACCATCCTCTAAGCCGCTTAAAATCTCGACTACCGCACGGTGCATTCTAGCAACAACGTCTTCGTCTTTTTCCATAGTTGGGTCTACGTTAGGATTATTATAATTCCAAGGCAATAAGAACTCATCACGACCTTCAAAAATGCCATAACATTTTTCTCGCAGGTCTTTTAAACGCGTATAAGGCATTTGATGATCAGTAATAATTTCCAAAGTATCGCAAGCACGCTCTTGGGTTGATGAAAAAGCTTTGTCAAAATGAATACCCTGCTTTTTAAAATAATCGCGGGCCATTTCAACCTGGCGGATGCCTCTTTCATTCAATGGTGAATCACAACGTCCCTGAACTTTATGGTAATAGTTAAAATAAGTTTGTCCATGGCGGACTAAATATAAAGTTTTTGTCATATTTTCCTCGCTAAATCGTTTTTCCTTTATCTTATCAAAAAAGCACGCGTCGTGCGTGCTTTCATATTTTTTTCGTTAAATTTTGAAGTTCTTGTTGTATTCACTCGAATTTACAACAAAACTTGGCACACTAATGAAGTGCATTGAGTAAATATTGCCAGTCTTGGAAATGCTAAAGCCATAATAATTGTAGTCCCCATCATGACGTGAGCCCTGTGTATTAAATAAATCACCGGCATGCTCCCATTCGCGGTAAAGGCTCTTATCATTACGCTGATTTTCCCCAGCTCCTGCAAAGCCAAAGATCATTTGCTTCAAGCCAAAGTAAATATTCCGCTTCATTTCAGCCATAGACATAATCTTCTTATTAGTAGAAAAACCAGCCATATCTTCGACATAATTATCGTTTAATTCTAAGCCATGTTTTTTGCAAGCCCGTACAATTCCGGCAACATAGTGATCGCCATCTTTGATACTCTTGCCATTTTGCTCGTATTCTTGCGCAATTGAATTAGCTAAGGACTCTACTCCAGAACTATAAACCCACGGCTTCAAACCTAATTGACTACGAGCACTATTAATTAGGCGCAAAGAGAATTCTGCCAGTTCTTTTTGCTCACTAGCGGAAAGATCAGCAGGATTAATCATCTTTTGATCGGCTTTGCTTTCACCTGAGCTAACACGTGAAAAGTTGTTTTGCTCCATTCCTTTCATGCAAGCCTGAATAAAACTAGCACTTGGCTTCCCCTTATATGCTTGCAATAAACTAGCTTTCGTATAGCCGCTCGGCATCTTCATTGTAGCTGTTACATAATTCTGCGTTGCAGCAGTCTTTTTAACGAGTTTGGCATTTTTAGCTAATAGCCATTGAGAGTTATTTCCAATCTTATAAGCCAAATATTTTTTCTTTCCCAGCTTTAAATACTTTTTAGCAGAATAAGAATACTCTCTTTTAGCTACAGCATAATACTTAGACTTCTTGCCCTTATTTGTATAAAGTCTAACTTTCTTAGTTCCTTTAACCTGAACTTTTCCCTTAACTGCTGCTTGAACCGTTTGTGGTGTCGTTTCGTGTATTACACTAGCCGTCCCCATCAGGCAAACACTAGTCAACAAAGTCACAATTAATTTTTGCTTCATAGCTGTTCCACTTTCTGTATGTTTTGATTATTAATATTTGTTATTTAAATTATATCGTATCTATTTAATTAAAAAAATCAAAAAGAGACACACTATCATTTTGACAGCATGCCTCCTTTAAGTTAGTTTGATTTTATTTAGTTTTGAAAAGAGGTTTATTTTTAGTACCAGCCGTTTGCTTGCCAGAATGCCTTAGCAGCAGTCCATGAGCCATAACGACCTTTGACATAGTTATCAGCTACTCGCTCTTGGTTAGCTGCTGAATAGTCACCATTCAAGTATGAAGCTGAAAGTTGGTATTTACCAACGTATTGACCATTTGAAGCACCGTATGAGCCACCAGATTCTCTACCGGCAATCCATTCCTTAGCACTAGCTTCTGAACCACTTACAGTTGAAGTAGTAGTTTGAGTGTTAGTGTTATTTGCTACAGTAGTAGTTGCTGCAGAATTAGTATTTTCAGTTTGAGTTTGGTGTTGTACTGGAGCTTGGGTCACAGCAGCTTGAGTGTGGTAGCCGCGAGTTACATACTTAGCACGAACCCATTGGTTCTTGCCTAAGTCATACCACTTGTGACCTTTGGCATCGTAAGCAGTCTTAATTACTTTCCATGAGGTGTTGCTTGCCAAAGTTTGGCCAGTAGCCTCTGGATTCTTGTAGCTGTTGTAAACAGTGATTGCGTTGTCTGAAACGTTCTTAACTGTTACAACATCTGTATCGTTTTCTACAATAGCAGCTTGAGCAGTATTAGTGTTGTTATTAGCTGCTACTAAACCTGTAACTGATAAAGCAGTTACTGCAATTGACTTAACTAAGATAGATTTAATTTTCAAAAAAATTCTCTCCTTAAAATTTTAAAAGTCATAAGTAACGAATTTTCACCTTATTCGTCCGTCTCATTCAATTGACACAGCATATACTACCTTGCTTAAATTGCAGAACTATAACAGGAATATCACCTGCAGATTAAGAAACTATTGCAAAGTATGACAAAATTGTAACAATTGTAATATTTATGTAAATTTATTTAGATGATACAAAACCGCATCAGATCGCCATTTAACGCGATTTTTAATTTTTATTTGCTATGTGCAAAAGCTTGTTCGCATTTAATATATTGAAACACTTTTGCAAAACGAAAAAAGAAAGAGTTTCCTCTTTCTTTTTTAATTCTCACAAATTTTTTATTAATTTATTCTATTATTCTGCCTTATCCTCTTCTATAAGTTGACGTTTATTAAGTGCCACAATAAATGGCAGGTAAATCAAAATGTCTAAGATAATATTGATTACTTGCAACATTGAGCCCGCAATACTGCCTGTTGCCAAAAAACCTGAAATAATTGGCGGCATTGTCCAAGGAATTACAGTCCCATTACATAATGGAACTAAGCCTAGGTTCATTGCACAATAAGTGGTAATCGCATTTACCATTGGCGCAATCATAAGCTGAAAAGCTCTTAGCTACAGCAGGTGGCACAGTAGCTGGCATTTTAATTTGGATATTATGATTAATAAACCATTGGAAAATCCATGCACTTAGGAGACCAAAGATAATAGCTACAAATAATCCTCTACTACCTAAGTAAGTGTAAGGGAAGCCTTCAACTGGAACTTTATCTCCACTCATAATACTTGGCGTCAAAATGAAGAATACAGATGCAGAAACAATTCCGGCAGAAACACCATCTGTCTTATATTGATTAGCATAACTCCAAGCAATTCCAAAAGCTGCAATTAAGCCCATGATCCCAAAGGAGCCATTAGTAATCTTGGCTAAAATCTGTGCCAGGCTTATACCATGAACAGCAGTTTTTGATAGCCAATCAGACCAACCGGCAACTGGAAATGAATTAATGATCATGAATAATGATCCTACAATAATTAACGGCATAGCCATGGCGATACCGTCACGAACAGCAATTAAAGGTTTAAAACTGCCTATTTTAGCGGCTACAGGCATAATGTGTTTGTTAACAAACGCATTCAAACCTCCGCTGGATTTACTATTAGCCATAATAAATCCCTCTTCAATCTAAAAATGAGCTCGTGTTTATTTGGTATATACCTTTTGTAATATAATAATATTCTGAAAGCGATTTTATTACCACTATTTTCAAAGATAATTTTTTGCTTATATTTTTAACCAAAGTTTGATTAACAAAATATTGCAGTTATGGCTGTAAGTGCTATAGTTTACATGTAATCATAAAAATAAAGCGAGGAAATAAAATTATGGCTAAATACGAAGTAAAGTTAAGCGAAGAAGATTTACAAATGATCAAAGATTGTCATTCAAAAAACCCTTCAATCATGAAGGCTATGAACGAAGCAAAGAAAGTCGAAGATTAAGCAAATTTTGATCTCTAAATCGAAAAAAGGCGTCCGCAAAGGATGCCTTTTTTATTGGTTTTCAAATCTTGTGCCGTGGGGATGCTTCCAGTTATAAACACAGACTATTTTACCCATGCCATCTAGCACTACAACATTCCCATCATTATGTGGATAGATCAATGGATCAGAATGTGAACCACCGTCAGTAAAAATTCTTGCTGGCTCACCTGGGTATTGCACTGTTCTAACGATACAATCATCAATTGATAGCCGCCTCATTTGTCGACCATCATCATATTTTCCTTCTAAAGCAGCTGTTGGCGTATGACCAGTCACAATTGTTTTGCCCGTTTTGTTATGAGCCATCATTTTCAATAAGGAATCGGAATACCAATACTTATCTCGTGCCCAAATACGGTAAAAATCATAGTCAAATTTCAAGCCATACTCTATCTCAGAGTAAGTTTCCAGATCATTATACTGTTCATCTGGCCGCACACCCGCATGAACAAAAATCAAGTGTGGCGTTTCATACATAATAGGACAGCCTTTTAGAAAGCGATAATACTCACTATCGCGCAACTCATCAGGCAAAACTGTACTGCCAAACAGACTAACTAGGCTTTTGCCACCACCGTTATAAAACCAAATGCCATCTTGATGTTCCTGCTTCTCCGCAAAATTGAGTAACATTTGCTCATGATTACCCAGTAGTACGATTGCTCCTTCGCTTTTTTGTTCAATTAAATAATCCAATACTTCCTTCACATGCTCGCGGCCATCAACATAGTCACCGCCCGCAACTAATTGTGCTTCTGGAAAATCTGCTGTTGCCTGCTTGATTAAGTCTAAGGTTTCTAAGTTGCCATGAATATCAGAAATGAAGATATAGTTCTCCTTCACTCGATCATCCAACAGCGTTCGATTGATAATTTTTTTCATTTCATACTACCCCATGGGCTAAATTAAACTAACATTCTTTTCTTAATTATAGCAGATGTACACTGGTTCTTTTTCTATGTAATCCTAAAATTAACCTCCGGCAAAAAAAGGCTACAATAGATATGAAAAGAAGTGATTGCAATGTTTAATGAAGAAAATGCAATTGATGCAAAGGACTTACATGTTGATTCTTTCAAATATCAATCAACTGAAGACATGCCATCTGATGCTTATTCTAGCTGGGAAGAAAAACATCCAAACGCCAGGGTATTCAAGCTTGAATTTCGCAACATCGGCGAAAGCAATGAATGGCAGGAAATGATCATTATCTACACTGAATAAATAAAAAGTGGAAGAACCCCAAGCCTAGTGTGTTTCTTCCACCTTTTTACTTATTTTGATTTTCTTTTTCCTTCAATTTGTGCAGAATCCGTTTATTTTCCTTAGTACGTTTTTCAACTGCTGCATCGATGATCGAATCAAACCAATGATTATCAGAATCATCGCTTGTTTGATCCTTCTTTTGAGGACCTTCATTTTTTACACGTTTGTCAGTTTCTTCATTAATAATGGAATCCAGCCAATCAAAATTATCTGGATCATGGCTCTTATCAGTCATTTATTTTTCCTCCATTTTTGATTTAAATTAATTTATTTACTATTCTTTTTGACTATAATTGAGTTAACAAGATGAAACAAGAAAGAAGTGTTCGAAATGAAAATTACATTCACTGACAAGGCGCTTGACTACTTAAAAAGACGCGAAATCTTGAATAAAATTCTAATTTTAATCGCCGACGATGGTGGTGGTAAATATTCTATCAAAGGCGGCGGTTGTGCAATTGGCAGTCACTTTTCCATTATTTATGTAGACAAAGTTGATCCTGATTATCCAATCAAATTTGAAAATAACCAAGGAATCAATATTTACACTTCTAAATACGACACCACAATGATGGGACCAAATTTAGTGGTTGACTACGCCAATGCATCCCTCAACTTAAAGAGTGACGAAGGATTGCTTGATGGCGGCGTTGATATCGGCAATGGCGCCGAGTTAATTAAAGCTCAAAAGAATGTAAAAATGACCGGCGTTGAATGGCGTTGCTAGATTAAGATGATCAGAAAAGACAGTAGTTTGAAATCAACTACTGTCTTTTTTCTATAGAAATTGACCACTATTAGGATCGAATCCAGTACGATCTGTCGCGGTAATCTTTCTAATTACCTTGCATGGATTCCCCGCTGCAATTACATTATCTGGGATGTCATTCACAACTACACTGCCTGCACCAATAATTGAATTACGTCCAATAATTGTATCTGGAGTTACGCTAACCCCTGCACCTAGCCAGACATTATCACCAATGCCGATCGAATGTGCAACACAGCCACCGGCTTTTCGTTCGGCTGGATCAAATAAATGGTTGCTGGTATACAAGCCAACCTTAGGACCAAACAAAACATTGTTTCCAATATAAACAGGCGCGCCATCTAAAATCGTGCAATCATAGTTGGCATAAAAGTTATCCCCAACATGAATATTTTGTCCGAATTCACAACGAAAATTAGGGTTTACGAAGGGATGCTCACCTGTTGAACCAAAGAGTTCTTTGATTAATATTTCTTTTTTAGCGTGATCATTCTCATTATTAATATTATTGGTCTTCAAGGTAGCAAGGTCTCTCAAGGTGTCAAGGCGAGGATCCGCATCATTATAAGGACGACCAGTTGCCATGTAATTAAATTTTGTTCTAAGCGACATGATTCTTTCCTTTCATTAGTTCTTCTATTTTTATTATAGAAAAGAAAAAGCGCTTTCGCATGTTTGACGCATAATATTTAGCACCCTAGCCCTAATCTTATTGCTTATTCTATAATGGTAAAAAAGAAAGGATTAAAGCCATGAAAAACTTCAACAAATTTACCGCTAAATTTGCTCGCCTTTTACAGAATCTACTAGTAGTCGCAATTGGTTTACTCGGGATTATTCTGATCATACTCTTATTCCGCGATCTAATTCCACTTTGCCAATCATTATTTTCAACTAAGATCGAAGAAAGCAACTCCGAGATTATGTCAGAAATTATCGTTTTCTTCCTCTTCTTTGAATTTACTGCAATGATTATTTCAGCCTTGCGTCATCACGGTCACACTAGCATCAATTTTCTATTGGGCTTAGGTGTTACTGCGCTAATTCGCAGTCTGATTACTTCTCATAGTAACATTTGGAGTACGCTTGCCACTTCTGCTTCAATTTTAGTACTAGTAATCGCAATGATTATTTTCAATAAAAATCTGCGTAATATGTAAAAAAACTGTATCACTCTAGGCTAATGTCATTGGAGTGATACAGTTTTTTGTTTTACTAATTAACTTTGCACCATGAACTCATTAAGTTGTTTCTTAGAAAAAACATTGCCATATCTGCATACTACGTTTCCTTTCATTATTGAACGTAATTCATACAACCAAAAAAAGCATCATTTATTAACAATATTGAAAATAAATAATGCTTTTTAGTAATACTCTGATGCTGAATGCCAGAGTCGAACTGGCGACCTTCTCTTTACGAGGGAGATGCTCTACCAACTGAGCTAATTCAGCGACCTCACAACAAATGAATTATACCAAAACAATTCACTGGGTGCAATCACCACAGCATTATTCTTGTTGCAATTCTATTTCCAATCTAAACAAAGGCCTTGTTTATGCAATTCTTCCGGCAATTGATCCCGATCGGTCTCATGATCATCAAGCTTTTTACCAGTAATCTGCTTGGTAAATGAATCAATCCGGCGATTAGCATCCCGCAAATCATAATAAGTCGTCACTACATCATCGTATCCCTTAAGATCCTTCACATCAAAATCCTTCTTATAACTGCCCTCAAAACAGGTAAATTCAAGTGGCAAGCGCGGCTTCAATTGTGGTTCTTGATCTGGCACACCAACTTGCATCCCCAACACTGGAAAAGTCAGTTTTGGCAAATCTAAAGTCTTAAGCATCTCCAAAGGATGATCATTCACCGTACCAAGTGGCACATAGCCTAATCCCATGCTTTCTACCGCATTAGCCACATTCTGAAAAGCAAGCAGTGTATCTTCCATAGCTTGGAAAAAGATATCAGTCGTATGAACACGGCCATCATCTTTGCCAAGTTGTTGACGAATTTGTTGATTACGGTACAAATCAACAATGAAGATAAATAAGTCACCTTCGGCGCCAACATACTTCTGATTGCAAAGCTCTTGGATTTTCTTTTTCTGTTCAGGATCAGTTACATGAAGCAAACTGGCATTTTGCATAAACATGCTCGTTGCAGTATGTTGAAAAACTGTGTATAAAGTTTCCAATTGTTCCTTATTCAGCACTTCATCTTTAAATTTTCTAATTGATCTATGATTGATTTGTGCATCAACTGTTGAATTATGTAGCATTGCGCTCCTCTTTCTACTTACTTCTTTTTAATAAGTAGTGTACAAAATTATGGTCTCCTTTGTAAAGTTACTATTTAAAATTAAGCCTAACAAAAAATTCCCGCCAAATTGAGCAGGAATTTCTTTACTTTTTATCCAATTTAACCATTTGTGCATTAACTAAGGCTGCAGCTTGCTCAGCTTGATTTTTAGCTTGAGCATAAGTCGTCAAATTTTCATCGCCTTCACTCAATACTCGAGCAAAAGCAATTTGTTCTGCCATCAATAAGTTGAACAATGAATCCCATTGCTTATCATCAAACTTAATTTTCTTAGCAGTAATTCTTGGCATTAATTGACGTGTTTTGTTAAATGCTTTCTCCAAAATCTGTTCATCGGCATCAGTCAAATCACGCACATTATAAGCTTGATGAACTTGGTGCACCTTGATTAATTCCTTAAGCAAATCACGTGCCTGGGCATCTTTAGAAACAGATTGATTAATTTTTAAAGCCATTTTTATTCTCTTTTCTAATCAGTTTTTTTCTATTATAACAGAATTCTACTTATTCTCTTGATAGTCCTCTGCCATTGCCTTAACACACCGTCTCATTTCTTGAATATCCAAAACGCTCTGCGCAAATTCTTTTCTAAGTAATTCATCTGGCAAATATTGATCATACTTATCAATTCCAGGAACTTCCTTAGGATAAACCAGGTCTAAGGGATCAAAGTCTTTTTGTGCTTCTTCATTAATGATCCGCCAGAAGTCATCCTCATCGGCATCCATTGCAAAGTACATGAAATATGGACGGGAAGAATTAAAGCCACGAATATTTAGTTTTTCACCGCATTTAATTCTAATTAACCGTTCCAATGCTAAAAATGCGTAAGTCCCTGTCCAAGGAAAAAGACACCACATATTGCCACCTAATTTGATCAGATTCTTCTTTGGCAACTCAGCCAAGGCGGCAGTGTCACGTGCTTGGGTTAATCTTGCTTGAGCATTCTGCATTAAATACGGATACATCCCCTTTTCAGTCAGCACCTTTTTCATTCTTTGCAAAATTTTCGGCTGAATATCCCCCGGCACGTCCCCAAAGAAAGCAGGAATTCTTCCCTTCACCTCATGGCAATATACTTGATGGCGCTTACGATCAACATCTTCAACTACCCAAACGCGACCAGCAATTGCAATCTTATCCCCAACGGGAGGGGGCTTCACGATTGTTCCTAATTCTTCACTGCTGGCATGCACACTGAATTCCTCATTTTCCTGAAAAACAGCGTAAAATTTAAAGTTATTCACAACTTTTTCACCAGCAAGACCAACAATTAAGCCATGATTTTCAGTCCATTCAATGTGACCAGTTTTAAGCAGATGCTTTAATAAGACGCGATAGTCTTCTTGCGAAACATTATGAAAATACGATAGAGTTAATACCCTTGAAGCTAATTCTGCTGGTGTCATTTCCCCGCCTGATGCCAGCGTACTCATAGTTTGATGATAGAGTAAACTATAGGGAAGTCGGTTAGGTGCAGGCGGTTCAACCCATTTTTCTTCTGCATAAAGCTGCACTAAGGCAATCCCTTGCAACAGTGGCCATGGAATCAATTCCGGTAACATTGCCCGCGATTCAGGATGCTCCTCGCGCATGACAAAGTGCATTTCCGGTGGATTGCCGCGTCGACCCGTCCGCCCCATTCTTTGCAAAAAGCCCGATACAGTAAATGGTGCATCAATCTGAAAGGCTGATTCTAATTGTCCTATATCGATCCCTAGTTCAAGCGTTGCTGTCGCACAGGTTGTCATATAAACATCCTCATCTTTCATCGCTGCTTCTGCTGTTTCACGCAAGGCTGGCGACAAATTTCCATGATGAATCATAAAACGATCAGGCTCATGATTATATGCACAATAAGCCCGCAACTCCTGACAAACTGCCTCACACTCTTCTCGACTATTGGTAAAAACTAAACATTTTCTGCCACGCGTATGCTCAAAAATATAACCAATTCCGGGGTCTGCTAACTCAGGTGCTTTGTCAGTTTTTGGTTCAACTTGACTTGGATCAAAATCTTTACTGCTAGCTTGTGGATCAGTTTGGTAAAAATGTTCCATCGATAAGTGCCAGATTTGCGGCTGATTTTGCACTTTAGGCGCTACTGTCTCCCGACTAGATCCGGCACCTAAAAAATTACTGGCATCCCTTAAATTGCCAATCGTAGCAGAAAGCCCAATTCTTCTAGGATTGACATCAGCTAACTTGCTCAAACGTTCAATCAAGCAGAAGGTCTGCCCGCCGCGATCACTTCTTAAAAACGAATGCAATTCATCAACCACGATATACTTCAACCCGCCAAATAAATGCGGAATATCCATATGCTTATTAATCATAAAACTCTCGAGTGATTCTGGGGTAATCTGCAAAATTCCCGAGGGATGTTTGAGCAGCTTTCTCTTCTGCGTTTGAGCCACATCACCGTGCCAGCGCCAAACAGGGATATCCACATCCTGGCACAACTCGATCAATCGATCATATTGATCATTAATCAAAGCTTTTAATGGTGCAATATACAGCACCTTAACAGAATCTTCTGGCTCTTGATAAATATCCGACAAAATTGGGAAAAAGGCCGCTTCTGTTTTTCCTGATGCAGTTGAAGCTGAGAGCAATACATTATCCTCAGTTTCAAAAATTTCCTCAGCTGCAGCCACCTGAATCGGGCGCAAGGTACGCCATCCATGTTCATAAATATAGTCTTGAATAAAAGGCGCGTAATGTGAAAAAAAGTCCATAATTAATCCTTAAATTTGAAATTCAGTGTAATCTTTTTCTTGATTATCAGATACTGCTTCAGACTTAGCATATGAAAATTGGTCTGAATTAAGCAAAGTCTGAATATCTGTCTGTGGATTTTGCCAAACAATGTCTAACAATTCAATAAAGTCACGAATAATTTCACGCGGCGTAATATTAGTATCCGCACCAACCCGCGCATATTCAATCTTGATAAATTGCGCTAAATCATCATCCGTAATTGTCCGTTCATAGCCATAAAGTCCCGCATGCATGTCAGCCAATTTTTCCGTTAAAACCAACATCTCTTCTGCGGTTAGTGGTTCCAGCTTAATCACTGGCGCATACATATCACGCGCACCTGCTTGAGCAAATTTTCCAGTTGCTAATCTACTACGCAAAGCTTCATATGAATAAACGCCACGGCGACGATCCTCGATTGCTTGCGGTGTACCACACATGATGATTCCCAGGTATTTTGCCTTTCCCTGCAAGGTATCGTTATACATCGTCAAAATCTTTTCATAGTTGTACTGGCGGCTAATTGCATTCGGAATTTTATAGATATTAACCAATTCATCAATCATGATCATTAAACCAGCATAGCCCGCTTGTCTAAAGAAAGTCGCAAATAACTTTAAATATTCATACCAATCACTATCACTAATAATGATATCAACGCCTAATTCCTTTTTAGCCTCAGTCTTATGGCTATATTCTCCTCTGAACCACTTGACTACTTTAGCCTTAGTCTCATCATCACCACTCATATAAGCGTGATAGTACATGTTCAGCAATTTAGCAAAATCAAAACCATGAACTAATTCGTTTAATGAAGAAATGACGCCATAGATTTTCTGGTCAACTGCTTGCTCAAATTTAGGATCATCATTATTTAAGCCTGTTTCTTGCGAAACTTGCATCTGCACTGAATTAATCCAGCGATCTAGAATCAAAGTCAAGGCACCACCTTCAGGCCTAGTCTTAGTTGATAAGTTCTGAATTAATTCACGGTATGTTGCTAAACCCTGTCCTTTTGATCCTTGCAGCCGACGTTCAGGTGATAAATCACCATCTACAACAACAAAATTTTTATCCATCACATAGTTACGGATCGTTTGAAGTAAAAAGCTTTTTCCTGAGCCATAACGACCCACGATAAAACGAAAGCTTGCTCCGCCTTCTTGAATAACATCCACATCGTGTAATAGGGCCTCAATCTCGGCCTTTCTCCCCACGGTAATATAAGGTAACCCTATTCTTGGCACTACCCCACCCTTTAATGAATTAAGGACAGTTTGCGCAATTCTTTTTGGTACTCTTCTTTTTTGTGGCATGATTTCATCCCTTCAAAAACATATCTTTTAAGTCATCTACATAATCGGTAATTACTTGTGGTTGGTCCTGTTCGTTATTTTCTAAAACCACATCACCGAATTCATCAAATAATTTTTCATTAATATTATCCATCAAAATTGATGCCATTAAGTGGTGCTGCTTCAAATAGGTCTGCCAAGGCTGCTGCATCAGCAATGCAGTTAAGAAAAACATTTCATTTTCATCTAAGCCATATTCATTATCAACTTTGACAGTTTCATCTGCTTGTTTTTCTACTTCTTCTTGCGCTTCTGCCTGCTCTAGCTGCTTTTCCTCATCCGTTAACAAACTATCACGCGTCTTCGAAGCATTGGCCCGAATTTGATCCAAATCGGAAAAATTAATCTTAATCTGATCAATCTGCGCCTTTTTTTCTTGAATGTGATATTCAGCAACCCCCGCGTTAATTGCCTTAAGTACAGCTTGATCAATAAATCGCGGCTTAATCGACCGACCTAGTTTAAATTCTGTTCGCGCCACTCTATCTAATTCATGGAGAAAATTATTTAAATTAACCCGCTGACGGCTGATTTGTTGATCACAATGAATTTGCCATTTTCCTTGGTAAAAATGATACTTTCTTACTGCATCAATCTGATGGTCAGCTACTTGTTGTTTTCGCAGATAAAAAACACTGCCTGCAAAGATTGGCTTTTCAATTATATCAGGCTTGCCCACAAACGCACTGTAATATGCAATGCCGTATTTTTTAGCATCCAGCAGCTCCAGCCACACGTAACGCAACAGTTGAACAAATAACTTTTCATTCTTATTAATAACTTTAGATGAATTCCAATAAGTCGTTTTCTTTGCAAAGACTGCTGCTAACTCTTGCGCAGTAAATTTTTCTGGATGGTGTAAAACCTCATAATCATGATCACGCTTAATCTCAGATGCAAAGCGCTGCTTAATAATTTTTTCGTCTAAATCATAATAAAGAACATAATCTTTGAGCCAGTCTTGTAAATATACATCAATACTAATGTCAAATTGTCGCACATATTTTCCTTCAAATTCTAACAGCTTTTCATATCCATCTTGTGCGTCATCAACACCAATATTGTTCAGTAATTCATAAATATAAACAAAGGCATAAGATGTACTCTTTTTTTCAAAAACATGCTGGCGAATCTTGCTACGCCAAGTAAAGTAACTTCTAAGCTGCCCAGTATTCATATCGTGATAAGTTGGATAAAAACGCTTAAAGGCAAAAAATTCAGGATAATCATCATCATAGTCGGCCATCATCCTAGCCTGTTGATAAAAATTCTTAGCTCGGCCACGACTGGGCAAAATGCTGTAGTCATAAATTTCTAGCATCTTTCTAATTCTATCTGGAACCAGACTATTGTTATGCTTCTTGCGAAGATTTTCACTTGGTTTAATTGCTTGGGCTTGATAGCGGTCATCTACTTTATCTGGTGCAATATAAAAATATTGATTCTGGGCGATATTTACTTCATCACCATTCATCGCCAGTTTAAAAGCAAAATCAAGTGCTTTTTTGAGTGAATCTTCACTAACTTTTTCTAATATTGCCCCAACCCAATCTGCCGCCTTGATCTTCATTGGATCAGTGAAGCCAGGCAAATCTCTTATTAGTGCAGCCATTGCACCACATTTCAGGTCCAATATACTCTGACCTTGCCCACGTGATAACATCGCAAAATAACCACTATCAACTGGTGACATTAAAACGTAAACGCTAGTGGAACCTGGTACAGCAGGCTTAAATTTCAAACCATATTTGGCATAGACATATTTGAAGAGTTGATTTGAATCCATTTTGTCTCCTTTTTTTCGCACGTACGTTCATTATATCATCGATTTATTTTTTACCAAAGTCACGCATGTCAGCTCCTCATGTATATTTTTAGGTTTCATAAATTTTATATTTTTATATTTGTGTGGTTATTAACAAGCAATTATGTTACTATAGTTTATGTAAGTTATTGAAAGCGTTTTTATAAAAGCTTCCTAGAGAGGACAAAAACTTAATATGAGTACAAAAGAACGTTATTCTCAAGATGAATTAAGAAAAGATAATCCAATGTTTAGCCGCACTCGTGCCACTATTGAAAGTGCATTTTACGGCAACAATGTCCACGAAGTAACCAGTGTTGCAGAAGCTTATAACTTAGCTAAGAAGCAATCAGGCGTTATTGTTACTGACTTGCCAATCTTACACACTAAGGAATTAGGTTTGCCACATGGTGCAACTCAATTGGTTTACAACCACGGCAAGATTTTAGGTAGAACTGCCAGTGCTCGTCACTTCGTTGACAATCCTAATGAAGATGCTGAAGCATTAGACGGCAACTTACGTGAAGATATTTACAAGGGACATGAACAAAAATACTTAAAGGCTACTGTTTTAGTAGGTCTTGACCCATCATTCACTGTAAAAGCTCACATCATGATGCCCGAAGATCAAGCCTTTAACCTTCTTTCATACATCCTTAACTTCCACTTCTTTGACGATGAAGCTGAAAAATTATACGAAAAATCAAAATTCTATGATGAACCAGATATTTACTTCTACTTCGATCCAAATGTTCAAGACGAAGATTACCCTAAGGGCTTAGGCGTATTTGACGCTCCACATAACTGTGCTGCTGTCTTCAACCTACGCTACTTCGGTGAACTTAAGAAAGGTACTTTGACCTTAGCTTGGGCAATTGCTCACCGTCATGGCTACACTGCATGTCACGGTGGTGAAAAGTCATTCCACTTTGACGATAAAGATGATAAGACCTTTGCTTTCTACGGCTTGTCAGGTTCAGGTAAGTCAACTTTGACTCACGAAATGTACGATGGTAAATATGACATCACTGTTTTGCACGATGATGCCTTCATTATTTCACGTGAAGATGGTTCTTCAGTAGCCTTAGAGCCTTCATACTTTGACAAGACTCACGACTACCCAGCAGGCCACCACGAGACTAAGTACTACACCACTATTATGAACTGTGATGTAACCTTAGACAAAGACGGCAAGAAAGTTATCGTAACCGAAGACTTACGTAACAACAACGGTCGTGTTATCAAGACCCGCTACACTAGTCCTCACCGTGTAGACTTCGAAAAGTCACCAATTACTGCATTGTTCTGGATTATGAAGGACGGTTCATTACCTCCAATTATCAAGATTGATGACCCAGTATTGGCAACTACTATGGGTTGTACTTTAGCAACCAAGAGAACTTCAGCTGAAAACTTGCCTAAGGGCTTTGACATGAATACTTTAGTTATCGAACCATTCGCAGACCCATTTAGAGCCTACCCAGTTTCAGGTGACTACAGAGACTTCAAGGAATTGTTCACTAAGCGTGGTGCTAGCTGCTACAGCTTGAACACTGATGCATTCATGGGCAAGGATATTCCTAAGGAAGTTACTAAGAAGTTAATCGAAGACTTGGCTAACGGCAACATCAAGGATAGCGACTTCAAGCCATTCGGTAACTTCAAGGGTGTATCATACTTACCTATTGATGGTTATGAAGTTCACCTTGAAGACCCAGAATACCAAAAGACCTTAGCTAAGAGAATGCAAGATCGTTTGAACTGGCTCAACAAGTACGATGAAGAACACCCAGAAACACCAATCCAAGATGAAGCTAAGAAGACCTTGGAAGCTATCATCAAGGAATTGAGCTAATATTAAGGAAATAAATTAGTGTCTCATTCAATTAAAATTTAATTTCTTAATGACGAAAAGACGAGAGTTGATTAAGCTCCCGTCTTTTTTATTGCTCAATGTAATTTTGCTTCTGTAGTTTGGCATCTATCAGTTTATAAACTTGCACTTTATTCTCTTGTGCAAGTTGTGGATTATAGTTATGTGCTATTTCAATGACAATAGCCGGCAATTGGTAGATTATCTTATGAATGGCATCACTATTTTTAGGGTCTAAACTTGAACAAATCTCATCAAGCAAATATATCTTCTTAGAACGAATTAGACCTCTAACTAAAGCAAGTCGTTGTGCCTGACCACCTGATAAATTGTTCGCGTCATCTGAAATTAATTTATCTAAAAAATCATTGCCAAACTCATGAATCAGTCCCATCTTTTTTGCTTCATGAAGCATTAGATCATCAGGTATGTTTTGCAGAAGTGATAGATTCTCCCTCACTGTACCTTGGAATAACCAGATTCTTTGCGAGATCTTGATGAAATCGGCAGGATTAATTTGATGACCAGCAAAGGTGATTTCACCGTTATACTTCAGATTATTAGCAATACAATTAATTAATGTACTTTTCCCAATGCCTGAAGCCCCAGTAACAATGATCTTGTCATGATCACGCAAAGTTAAATTTATACCATCTAAAATTTTCTTATCACTATATGAAAAAGACAAATCTTTTATTTTCAAAATAGCTTGAGAGTCATGATTATCTTGTTTAACACTTTCACTTTCTTCAAAATTATAGCTTTTTATTTTTCTAATTGCATCGGTGCTATGAATTTGAGTCTGATACAAAGCAATTGTTCTTAGATATCCCACAACCCTATCAGCTGACAAACTTAAAGTTATAATGGCCGCTACCGTTACGTTAAACCAGCCTCTCTGCATAAAAAGCAAGCCAATAAAAATTGGTAGCAATAGTGTAACTAAAGAGATTAACCATGCAATGAATTGTACCTGGAATTGACAATTATTCATCTTACGATATTTGTCTTCCTCATTAACCAAGATTCGATCAAATCGTTTAAAGAAAAGATGTCTGACACCAAAATTCAGTATTTCTAAGCGTCCTTCAAATATATCCTTCATTGCCTGAATCAACTGTGAGTTAGATTTATTCCATTTTTCGGTTTTCTCATTCATCCTCTTCTTGCCAATATAGCTTGGAATCAGGGTTAGTGCTGAAAGAAGCAAATAAATAATTCCCAAAATCAGATTAGTTTCTACAACAACTATTGCCGATGCAACCACATTAAATACAAACTGAACTATGTCAGTTATCCCAAAGAAATATTTTTGTTCAATTTCTTTAGCAGTACCACTAATCGAATTGATTACATCTGCTCCTCTTGCTTGCTTCATGTCTGAATTAGCAAATTTAGAATAAAAATATTCTTGCTTTAAAGCAATATTTAATAGCATCACAATTCTATTTTGAACCAAATAAAACAAGAGCATGGCTATGTAGACTATCAGATATGCGCCAAAGGCTAAGCCAATAAATTTATAAACGTGGTCAATGTTACTAAAATTGATATTAGTTAATTGTCCAAACAGTACAGCATTTAATACCCCTTCAAATGCTGAAATGGCCGATAAAACCAGAAAAACTATTTGTAAATATATTGGAACATGTTTTACTACCCATTTAAAATTTATTTGTTGTGTGTTCATTGTTTAATACCCACATATTTCTCATAATCAACAAGCCAATCTTCATCATTTTTATAAGAATGATTCATACACTTTTTAAACCCAATTGCTTTAAATCATCTTCATCTTTAGTTTCTAACAATTGTCGCTCTTCTAGAGACAAGTGATACTTATTCACTAAGGCATCAATATTCTCCAAAGAAATATTTTTACCATCAGAAAGATCCTTAATTAATTTCTTCATACCTTCAGACATTACTATACATCCTATTTTCTCTCGTTAAGTAATGCATAATTTTCAACTTGCAATTTACTGTGTATGGGATTGATATCAATGCTTCCCATAATTCCCCAAATGCTTATAATAATAACAGTAAGTATTCTCTTATTTTTTAATTTCAAAGCCAGGAATTCATTATGTACGGTCAAAAATTTAAAGCACTTCGTCTTCAACAACATATTTCACTAGAGCAAGCTGCTAACAGAGTTATCTCTCCATCGACTTTATCCAGATGGGAGAATAATAAGATTGATATTCGCTTCAATTTAGTTATTAAGCTTTTAGACAATATTCATATAAACCTAAAAGAGTTTACTAATTACTGCAAAATTAATCATAGTAATCCATTTGTTGCGAAAGTGGCTATGTACTATGAAGCCAACGATGATCGTCATATTTTGCAATTAATACAAAGCAAGAAAAAAGAATACCAAAATTCACATAATCAATTTGATTTACTTCTACTAGCTATCGCATGTAATTGTTATTACGATCTAACTGATAACAATGTTTTCCCAGTGAGCTATCAAAAGAAATTATTCTACATTTTATCTAACATTGAATATTGGACAGAGATGTACATCAATGTTTTTGGTAACACTGTTTTTCTCTATGACAGCAAGGAACTATATAGTATTTCAATCAGAATTCTTAAAAATTTAAATTCTAATACATTTAATGATTTTCAAGAATATTTTTATGCTTTATCCTCTGTCATCAACGCCCTAACCGCTCTAATTATCAAAAATCCCAAATTAGCATCACAGCTTTTAACTAAAATAGAGAAAGTTTCAATTCCTAAACCAATCTCTTACTTAAAAATTAGAACTAATGTCCTCAAGTATCTTTTAGATTACCGTTTAGGCAAAACAGATGAAAAGCTTATCTCAATTAAGCTAGAAAATTTAAAGTGGTTAGGATTAACAGATATTGCAAAAGACTTAACTTTCTTCTTTAACCGTATAAAAAATGATCGTTCACCTCTTTCCTAATTCATTTGCCTATTATATTACCCTCATTTTTATCTAATTGATTTTTCTTTGCAAATATGCAAAATTATTTTTAGCAAGAATAAAAAAGCCTATTAAATCTAGGTGTTTACAAACCCTGATTTAATAGGTCTTTTATGCGTCTTTTTTATTGCTCAATGTAATTTTGCGCCTTAGTTAAAACATCCATCTTTCCATGCTCAGTCAAATACTTTTGGGCCTCGACCAGACTCACCCACTTGCTAGCTAAGATTTCCTCTTTTTGCGTTTTGACTTCTTGTCCTGCAAGATATTTGGCTATAAAGTAGACAACCGTTTTTTCTTTATTCTCTGTTAATTGATATTTGACCTTTTCCTTAAAGTTAAAATCAAATTCCGGCTTTAGGCCAACTTCCTCAAAAACTTCTCTTTTAGCAGCTTCTTCAGCATTCTCATCATTTTCCAAATGCCCTTTTGGAAAGCCCCAATTATAATTTACGACGCTCTGCACGATCAAATATTCCAGTTCGCCGTCTCTACGCTTTCTGTAAATAACTGCACCTGCAGAATGTTCCATCTTCATTTTTGTCACCCAACCTTTATATTGAACAATTATTAAATATTTATTAATGCAGGTCAAGCGATTGAAATTAAAAAAATGGCCAGATCTTTGGCGATCTAGTCATTTTACTCGCAGACGAAATTGTTAAGTCTATTGATAGAATATTTTAGTTACTTCTTCAAGTTCTTTTCGCAGTAATCCTTAACCTTGTCATCATCGGCCTTAAGAATCCATTCAACAGCTTCTTCGGTCTTCATCGTGTCACGACCATTTGCTTCCATTTCGTGGTCCCAAATAGCGTCACGAATAGGCATTTCATTACCCTTAGCCCAATCAAAAACTTGATCCATATTTCTATCAATTAATGCAGTTTCTTCAATTTCTTTTGCATCTGCCATAATAAAAAGCTTCCTTTCTGATAACAGGTATATTGTAGTTTTATTAGAGACAACTGTTAACAAAAAGAGCCTTTTTTATTTAAATTCTAATTTTTGCCATTAACTGCTTCATCAGCCTTATTCACTACACTAACCGCATTAAGTGAACGAGGATAACCAATGAATGGTACGTTTTGTTCAATGACCTTCATCAAGAATTCCTTGTCATTGCCTAATTTGATATTTGCTTGAGTATGAGCCATTAATTGAGGTTCACAACCACATTGTGCAGCAATATAACAGAAAGTAATCATTTCGCGATCATTGTCATCTAAGCCTTTTCTGGTGTAGTAATCGCCAAAACAATTATCTACAAGCCACTTGTTAATAGTACCCTTCTTAGAAAAGTCCTTCATTTGTGGACCAAACAAGCGCATTTGAGTTTCCTCACCTTTTTCAAGGCGATTGTCTAGTGTAGTAGTTGCTTGACCCGCAAGAGGTAATTCAACGCCGCGCTTAGTTAAAACATCATTAGTAATCTTGAAAAATGGGAAAACTCTACCCAAACCTAAATAATCAACCGCTTGATATAAAATTTCCTTAGCTTCAACTGGGCTAACACCATTGTCCAATGCGACTGGAAGCATTACTTCATATTCTTCTTTTCCTTGCATCCCCAAGAAGTAAGCTAAAGTTGACAACATCTTGGTACGATCAGGTAAATCAACGTCTGCCTGCACTTCGTCAAAAGCAAAATGATTAATTCTTTCCAAAGCTTCAGGATCGGTCACCTTTAATAAGTTTGCATGAGCTCTTTGAGCATCTTCTTTAATTGACATATTTTTTCCTTTATAAGTCTAAACGTTTATCTTCAACTTCTATTTAAATACGATTAAGTTCAAAAGAAAAATATCTATTATTTATCTCGATAAATAACTTATCATTATAGAAAATACCCTGAGGGCATTTTGTCTTCAGGGTATTTCTGATTTAGGCTATTTAATTTTTAGCATCTTCTTCAGCATCATGGTATGACTTAACGATTTCTTCAACTAATTCTGGGTCATCATTTAAACCAGTAGTCTCAACAATGACATCCTTCAAGTCTTCATCCTTAAGCATTTGCATCAACTTAACACTTTCCTTGTCGTTAGGTTCATCAAAGTGATAAATTCTACCAACAGTTTCCATTAAGGCACTGTAGTCCAAACCTCTGTCCTTCAATTCACGGATTGGACGGATAAATCTTTCATTGTAGCCTAACTTACGGATTGGAGTTCTACCAACACGAGCAATATCATCTGAAATATATGGGTTTTGGAATCTGCTCAAAATCTTGTTGTGGTATTCTTCCAAACTTTCTTCGGTGAATTCCTTGTTCCACTTGTGGTAAAGAAGTGAACGGGTTTCACTCAAGACACGCTTAACTTGCTTTAAAACAAATGGATCCTTAATAGCATCCCCAATAGTGTCATAGCCAAGGCTCTTGCCAGTATAAGCAACAGTTGCGTGTCCCGTGTTAACTGAGAATAACTTTCTTTCGATGTAAGGCTCAAGGTCTGGTGCATAGTCAACGCCCTTTAACTTGATATCCTTGTTCTTCATTTGGCTTTCGTCAATAACCCATTCCTTGAAGTCCTCAACTGAGACAAACAATGGATCGTCATTATGTTGGATAGGAACAATTCTGTCTACAGCTGCGTTAGGGAAGCCAATGTACTTGTCTATTTCAGGCTTAACGTCATCGTCCAAGTGCTTATAAACTTCTTCTTTTAAGTGTTCTGAACCGCCAATCATGTTTTCACAAGCAATCACATCAAGTGGAGTAGTGTTGCCTGATTGAATTCTAGCAGTTAATCCTTTGGCAATTAATGGAGCAATGATTGCCAAAATCTTTGGACCAATGGCGGTAGTTATCATATCGGTTGATTTAATTGCTTCAACTACCTTGTCTGGATCCTTAGCATTGTTAATTCCATCAACATTTGAAACATGAATTCTCTTCTTACCAGGTGCGGCTAATTCAATGTCATATTCACCACGCTTGTTTAATTCATCAATAATAGTTTCATTAACATCAACGAAGTCAATGCCAAAACCATTATCTGCTAAAGTTTCACCAATAAATCCACGACCAATATTACCTGCGCCAAAATGTACTGCTCTCATGTTTAATCTCCTACGTTCTTTAATAAATCAATAATTTCTTCTGGTGTTTGTGCGTCTGCAAGCTTTGCAACGTTGGAAACATCACTACAGAAAATAGCAATCTGTGACAAAATATTTAAGTGTTCATTGTTCAAACCAGCAATCCCAAAGACAACGGTTACCAATTGCTCGGTATCATCCTTAGGGTCACTAAAATCAACGCCCATTGGAATTTGGACTACCGAAATTCCAGTTTTTTTAATGTGCTTCTTACCTTCGTCAGTTCCGTGAGGGATGGCGATGAAATTACCCATATAAGTCGACACATCTTCATTACGGGCAAGCATTGAATCAATATACTCTGGTTCGACACAGCCGCCATCAACTAATAATTGACCGGCCATTCTAATTGCTTGATCCCGCGTTGGTACGTCTTGATTAAGTTTGATCATTTTTGGATCTAATTGTAATGCCATTTAGCTCATCCCTTTCTAATTCAACTTTTGAATAGCTTCGCCAAGCTTTTTATCTTTAAGTAAATCATCAACAACTAGGGTTTGAATATCACTGTATCTGACAGCCAAGTTCTTATTAGCAGCTGGAGTAACAATTACTAAGTGACTTGGATCATCAGTCAATTCGTTGATTCTTACTGCCTTAACAGGAGTAGTCTTACCAGCCTTCTTAATTGCGTCATTGAATAAACTAGTTGCCATAGTAGCGGTACCTAAGTGTTGATCGTGACGGATGAAGTCCACTTCTTTAACTTTACTGAAGTCGATTCCTTCAAGTGAACCAACCTTCTTAACTGGTTTTTCAACCTTTGGCTTATCTTCTACTTGAGTTAAAGCTTTGAAGCTAGCTACGATTGTGTCATATTTCGGACTACTCAAGAAGTTGCCAACCGCCACGTGCATTGCATGTGGAGTCTTTTGTAAAGCGCGGTCAGCTAATTCTTCTTGCGTGATGACCAACAAACCATCTTCATCTTTCAAGTTTCTAACAGCGGTATTGGTTACTGAAACCTTAATGCCAGCCTTCTTGAATTTATCACGCAAAAGTGAAGCACCCATAGCAGATGAACCCATACCTGCGTCACAAGCAAAGATAACTTTCTTAACATTGGCATATGACTTAACTGATTCATGTGCATCTTCAGCTTCCGGCATTGATTGACCTTTAGATTGGGCCTTCATGGCTTGCATTTGGGCTTGTTTTGCTTCTAACTCATCACCAGTACTCTTGTCGTTTTTAAGAATAATTGCGGCAATAATGAATGAAACAACTGCGGCGCCAAGAACACCAACAATATTACCGAAATAAGCATCCTTTGCGGAAACAAGCAAGATAGCTAAAATTGAACCAGGTGAAGCAGCTGCTTTTAATCCACCACCAAGAGTAGTGAATAAGAAAGTACCAGTAACACCACCACCAATAGCGGCTAAAATCAATGATGGTTTCATTAATACATACGGGAAGTAAATTTCATGAACCCCACCAAAGAATTCAATGATGGCAGCACCAGGAGCTGAGCTCTTTGACTTACCCTTGCCAAATAAAGTAAAGGCAAGCAAGATTCCAAGTCCTGGACCTGGGTTTGATTCCATTAAGAACAAAACTGACTTACCAACTTGTGCAGCTTGTTGGATACCTAATGGAACTAAGATCCCGTTACCAATAGCGTTGTTCAAGAACAAAACTTTGGCAGGTTCAATAATGATGTTGGCTAATGGTAGTAAGTGAACTCTAATAATTGCATTTACTCCTGCACTAGCCCATTGACTGCCGACTTCCATAATCGGTCCAATGATAAAGAAGGCGAAAATCGCAGCGATCATACCTAGAATACCAAGTGAAAAGTTATTGTAGATCATTTCAAAACCAGATTTAATCTTGTCCTGGAATACTTGATCTAGTTTCTTCAATAACCATGCACTAAGCGGACCCATAATCATGGCACCTAAGAACATTGGTTGATCAGTACCAACAATTACACCTAATGTACCGATTGCACCAGCAACGGCACCACGTTCTTCATAAACCATGCGACCACCTGTATAACCAATTAACAGTGGCAACAGGTAATGAAGCATTGGTTGAACTAAGTTATTAATTTCTTTGTTAGGGAACCAACCGTGTGGATACATAAAGAATGCAGCGGTAAGTCCCCAAGCGATAATGGCACCGATATTCGGCATGATCATACCGGATAAAGCTGTACCAAATTTTTGAACCTTCACTTTAACGGAAGATTTACTCTTTGCTTGTACCATTTTCTTCTCCCTCTCTCTTTAACTTACATTTTTATCCTAAGTCAATCAGTAAGCGTTTACAATGACACAAAAATAGAACTCTGGCACAAAACTGTGCCAGAGTCTGAGTTTGCCTATTCTATTAGGCTTTTAAGTTCTTACTTGATGTAAGTGATTTTTTGATTTCGCCCAAAAACAGATTAGCAAGAGCATCTTTGATCTGTTCTTGATCACCATTGGTGAACAAATTTAAGTTGCTGTCACTCATGATGATCATGCTGGAAACCATGCTTAATAGTTGTTGCTCTGAGTCGGATAAATTGTCTGGTGCCAGCATTAGCAGGATTCTTTTAACCTGAATTGTGTTGTGGTCCATTGATAAAAGCGAGATTTCATTGTCCAAATCAAACAAAGTGAAGGAACAACGAGTAATTTCTGAGCTTCTAGTGTGCAGCAGTGCAATATGGCTGTTAGGGATACCAACTGGTGCCATCCTTACTCTTTTAAGTAAATTTTTGGCTACGGGCATTTGCTTGCGAATCAAAGTAGAGTCCGAGTGAGCCAAGCATTCTTGAATTACTGCGATTAAATCCTGCGAATTGTATTCCAGATTCTGAATCGTAATGCCATTTACAAGTTCTGAGCAAAATAGCATACTGATCGACAATTTAGATAAACGAGCAGCAGAATGCTTGTGGCTACTTTCGACCATCGGTTGTGTATCGGCATCAAGCGGATACTTTTGTTCATAATCCTTAAGATAATTTCGGATGCGATCAATTTCATTATCTAAAAGTAATGGACTAACTAACTGATAGTCTCTTGAAAAGCCCTTTAACTTTAAAGTTGAAAAAATCAAGTTGTATTGCGAAAGATCGATTTGATTTAAGGTCGAAACCCGGCTAACTTTGATCTGCTTGATCTCAGAGAATTCTTTTTTAAGACGGGCACTTAAAATAGCTGAAGTTCCGATCCCGTTTTCACAAATAACCAGTGCTGAAAGATTACGGCTATTGTTTTGACTGGTATACTCATTGGCAAAATACAGTAAAATCAACTGCATTTCTGAATCCGTCAAATGGTTATCAGGAAATTCTACATTCCAATATCTTTGAATGGCCGCATACAATTTATCAAACTTTTGACTTAAACCAGCTAGGATCTCAATTGGCGTATCCGGCAAAAGAGAAACTCGATGTTGCACCAAAGTGATAATGTGCTTAGTCAACTTAGTCATAAAGTTAGGATCTTTTTGAAAATCCCATCGCACTTCTTCTGAAACTGATTGCACAAAATTCTTCACTTTAACAGAGATCGCCAATTCACGGTCGTTATAAGTCAAATATGTGTTGTGATAGTCACGAGACAGCAATTTATTAGCCAAATATGTAACGTCGTTTTGATCCACCTGAATACTGCTAGTTTCTGTTTTGGCAAATAAAGCCATAAATCGATAAACATAGCCCTGATATTTAAGCGTATCTTCTGCAGGTTGAATAAAGTCTAATTTGCATCCCGCCATGGTTCGTTTAAGCGTAGCCGCAAAGACCAAAATAAGTTCGATCACCTTTTGATCGGTATCAATTTTAATGTTATTAAAAATGCTGTCCTTCAAACATGAATCAACCGTCAATAACAACTTTTTATCGATCAGATTCAAAAATGGATCTTTGCTTTTAACATCATTGTGCAAATATTTGAAGAAATCATACTCGTTAATTTCGTTGAGCATGATATCCACAAAGACCTGACGGCGTATCTTTTCAGGCGCTTCAACCAATAAGCCTACGCCCTTTTTACGGATTAACTTAATGTGGTAGCGATTGAGCGATTTTTCCACTGAATTCAAATCATTCTGAATCGTAGCTTCACTGACATTCAAATCCAACGCAAACTGGATAATCTTACAAGGCTCAGTACTAATTAAAAGTGTAGCCGCAATCGTCTTTTCTCTTTTATCAATCGACATCACGGATTGACTATGCGAGCTGCGCACCAGCTCCTTAACTTCTTGCAATTGCTTAGCATCGCCTGATAAATAGTACTTACCCCTTTGGTTAACGATCTCCAAATTATTTTTCTTTAAATCGCCAAACTCACGATAAACTGTCCGCCGACTAATCCCTAAATTTTCCTCAATTTGTTTAATCGTCACACCCGTTTGATTCTCAAGTAAAATCTGCAGGATCTGTTTCTGTCTTTGCGTTAAAAACATACTATCGCCTTTTATCTATCCATAAATTATTTCTTAAGTAGATTATACTTGAACGCAAAAAAAGAAGACAGACCTTAGTCTGCCTTCTAAAGAATTATTATATGTGTAATTTTAATTGTTATTATTCAACAGTTACACTCTTAGCCAAGTTACGTGGTTTATCAACGTCTAAGCCCTTATCCTTTGAAGCGTAGTATGCAAGAAGTTGAGTTGGAACAACAGTCAAAAGTGCTGACATGTAGTAGTTAATGTCAGGTAAGACAATATCATCGCCATCTTTAGCAAAGTCTTTACCAACAATAGTGATGATACTTGCGCCACGAGAAACAACTTCTTGAATGTTACCACGAGTAAGATCAGCGGTAACTGGGTCATTAATCAAAGCAATAACTGGAGTACCCTTTTCAATTAATGAAATAGTACCATGCTTAAGTTCAGCTGCAGCGAAACCTTCAGTTTGGATGTATGAAACTTCCTTTAACTTCAAGGCACCTTCAAGAGCAACAGCGTGATCAATACCACGACCAATGTAGAATGCGTTTCTTGATGGAACTAAGTATTTCTTAGCAAGCTTTTCAAGCTTTTCCTTACCATCAACAATTTGTTGGATACCTTCAGCAGCAATAGCTAAGTCATGCTTCAAGTTCCAGTCCTTTGCTTCTTGAACGCCTAACTTTTCACCCAATGCCTTAGCAAGAACTGCTTGCAAAGCAACTTGAGCGGTATAAGCCTTGGTTGAAGCAACAGCAATTTCAGGGCCTGCACCTAAAAGCATAGTGTAATTTGCTTCACGAGAAAGAGTTGAGCCTTCAACGTTAGTCATAGTCAAGCTTGGAATACCGCGCTTGTTAGCTTCCTTCAAAACGACACGTGAGTCAGCAGTTTCACCTGATTGGGTAAGGAAGATGAAGAATGGGTGCTTGCTCATCATTGGGAAGTGGTAACCTGCTTCTGAAGCATAGCCAACTTCAGTAGGAATACCAGTGTAATGTTCAAAAATAGACTTCCCAACAAGTCCTGCGTGGTAACTAGTACCTGCAGCAAAGATGTAAAGACGGTCAGCCTTAGAAACGGCATCAACGATATCTTGATCAACCTTTGGTTCACCATTTTCGTTTAAGTAGTTTTGTGAAATGTGACGCATAACGCCAGGTTGTTCATCAATTTCCTTTAACATGTAGAATTCGTAGGTACCCTTTGAAGCCGCGTTTGGATCAATGTTCAAAACGTGTGGTTCACGGTCAACTTTCTTGCCGTCAACAGTTTCAATAGTGTATGAATCCTTAGTAATGTCACCAACGTCACCGTCTTGTAAGTCAACGAAAGTCTTAGTTTGGTCAAGAACTGAAATAGCATCTGAAGCAATAATGTTAAAGCCATCACCAATACCAAGCATCATTGGTGACTTGTTCTTAGCGATAAATACGTGATCTGGTTCAGTGTTATCAATTAATAAGAATGCGTATGAACCCTTAACAAGCTTCAAAGCTTCCTTGAATGCTGAAAAAGCATCTAAGTCTTTATCACGAGCAATCTTGCTAATTAATTGAACAACTACTTCAGTATCAGTGTCTGAATGGAACTTAACACCTTGTAAGTACTTTTCCTTTAATTCAGCATAGTTTTCGATAACACCATTGTGAACTAAGTAGAAGCGCTTAGTTTCATCGTAATGTGGGTGAGCGTTATCAACAGTTGGCTTGCCGTGAGTTGCCCAACGGGTATGACCAATACCAACTAGTCCTTCTTCATCTGGAGTTAACTTTTCCTTCAAGTTTGAAATACGGCCGACAGCTTTAGTTAAGTATTCATGACCATTTAAATCGTTTAAGTAAATACCAGCTGAATCATAGCCACGGTATTCCAAATTAGTTAATCCACTTAAAATAATATCTTTTGCAGGCTTACCTACAACTCCTACAATTCCGCACATATTTTTCTCCTTTGGTCTAGTTCAATAATTATCTAATGGACTAGTTCATATTTATTGTTACAAGTGCAATAATAACCTTTTTTAATAAAGCGGTCAAGCGATATATTTCAAAATTGGTATAATATTTTTACGGCAAAAAAATAACTATCAGTTATTAACAACTGATAGTTATTTCTTATTAATTTATCAATTATCTATCACTGTCTGGAATGCCTTTTCCTTCGTAATGTCCAGTTGATACAATTAAACGCTTTAAGAAACAATGCTTAGCTTTTATTGTTGACGACACTTTAATCAAATACTCTAATTAAAAAAGAAAAGCCAGAGCCAATAAAGGGAAACTGTCAAATCTTTTGTGTAAATAGATCTTTCTCGTAAATTGATTTTTTAAT
>NZ_PCYV01000013.1:0-42005 GCF_002553785.1 Lactobacillus sp. UMNPBX15 | reverse complement strand
TTTAAACAAAAAATGAAGCCAAACTTCTTATTATGCTTGACTTTACGTAGAAAAAAGACGTCATCTTTCGACAACGCTTATACAACAGTAATTCAACTAAAGTTCTTTTTTGTCATAGCCTATTCGCTTTAAAAAGTTAGGGTCAGAACGCCAGTTATGTTGGACCTTAACCCAGAGACGCAAGTTGACCTTTTCACCAAGCAATCTTTCAATCTCTTGACGTGAATTAATCCCAATCTGCTTGAGCATCTTACCGCCCTTACCAATAATAATGCCTTTTTGACCGTCTTTCTCAACATAGATAGTCGCTTCAATCAAGAGCTTGCCATTTTGATGAGTATTCATATGATCAACTGCGACAGCAGTAGCATGTGGTACTTCTTGTGAAGTCAGTCGCAGAATTTGTTCACGAATTAACTCGGCTACCACAAAATATTCAGGCCGATCTGTGATCTGATCAGCACCATAATATTGTGGGCCTACTGGCAAATATTCCTTAATCGTTTTAAGCAGATCTTCAATCCCAATTCCTTGAGTAGCAGAAATCGGTAGTATTTCTTTAAAGCCCTCAAGTTTGTGATATGAATCCATAATTGGCAAAAGCTTATTAGGATGAATTTCATCAACTTTATTAATTACTAAAAGAACAGGAACTTTTACTTCTTTTAACAAGTTGGCAATGTATTGATCGCCCTTACCCATTTCCTCAGGTTCAACCATGAATAAAACTAAATCAACGTCATTCAAACTAGATACACTAGCCTTATCCATATAGTCGTCAAGTTTTGAATGAGGCTTAAAAATACCTGGCGTATCTACAAAAACAACTTGCATTTCATCTGAAGTATAAATACCCGAAATGCGATTACGAGTCGTTTGTGGTTTATTAGACGTAATGGCAACTTTTTGACCAACTAAATAGTTCATTAAAGTTGATTTTCCAACATTGGGACGACCAACTAAAGCAACAAAGCCAGACTTAAACTCTTTTTCTTCCATTATTTACCTCTGCCTTCATCTAATTGATCAGGATACAATGGCAAACCATAATCTTCTAACACTTTTCCTTGAATACCAAACATTTCTTTGGCCTCATCCGGCTTAATGTGGTCGTAGCCGTTTAAATGTAAAAAGCCATGGACTATTGTATATCCAAATTCTCGATCAAAACCTGTACCATACTCTTTACTGTGACGCTTAATCACACTAGGACACATAAATAGATCACCGATATCCTCTTGAAAGTCTGGATCATCTGCAAATGCTGCAAGATCAATTGAATCCTCACCATCTTCAATTGCAAAGGAAATTACATCAGTAGGACGGTCTTTGTCACGATACTTTAAATTAATTCCATGACTACGATCTTCGTCAACAAAGTTAATACTCATCTCTAAGTTGTTATCTTTGCCAATTTCCTTCTTAGCTAGCAGCAAAAGTTTCATAATCCAGTCTTGCCAGTTACGCTTTTCATCATCTAAAAAGCCAACTTCATCATTATAAGTAATATCAATTGGATCCATTTTTAGTGTTTAATGTCCTCTTTTTCATAAGCAGTAATAATTTTCGCAACTACAGGGTGACGAACAACATCATTAGCAGAAAAGTTGATAAATTTAATTTGGTCGATATTCTTCAAGATATGTCTAGCATCAATTAACCCGCTATGCTGTCGACCAGGTAAATCGACCTGTGTCATATCACCGTTTACGACCATCTTAGAATTAAATCCAAGTCTAGTTAAAAACATCTTCATCTGGGCATCTGTAGTGTTCTGGGCTTCATCAAGAATTACAAAAGCGTCATCTAAAGTTCGTCCACGCATATAAGCAAGTGGAGCAACTTCAATTACGCCTCGTTCCATCAAACGGTCAGTCGTATTAGTCCCAAGAATAGCATACAAGGAGTCATAAATTGGTCTCAAATATGGATCAACTTTTTCTTTCAAGTCACCAGGTAAAAATCCAAGTGATTCACCAGCTTCAACAGCTGGCCTAGTCAAAATGATTCGAGAAACTTCTCCCTTCTTAAAGGCGGCAATTGCACAAACTACGGCTAAGAATGTTTTCCCCGTTCCAGCTGGTCCTATTCCAAAGACAACATCAGATTTATCAATAGCTTCGACATAACGCTTTTGTCCCATATTCTTGACTCTGATAGGTCTACCTTTAGCATCCCTAATCAAAACCTTTTTATATAGGTCTGCAAAGTACTCTGTGGTACCCTTGTCAGCCATCTTCATCGCACTTACTGTGTCGGGCGCACCGATGTTAACACCAGTATTCACAACACTATCGAGTGCCTTTAGAACAGCAACTACCTTCTTGATCTTCTCTTCATCGTCTCCTGCAATGACAATCTCATTACCGACATCTGACACAGAAAGATCATAACCTTCAGAAAGAAGCTTTAAATTTCCATCATTAACTCCAACTAGTTTTTGAATATTTTCTGGTCTTTGAGGTGTAAAAGTTGTTTGAGCCAAATAGACCCGCTCCTTCTTGTTACTACTAATTTAGCTGATCACGAACTGCTTGCGAAGCAGCCTTGCCATCGGCACGTCCCTTAATCTTTGGCATTAAAGCTTTCATTACCTTACCAAAGTCAGACTTACCTTTAGCACCAACTTCATCAATTGTTTCCTTAACAGCTGCTCTAAGTTCATCCTGATTCATTTGCTTAGGCATGTACTTTTCTACAACTGCTAATTCTTTTTTGGTTTCTTCAGCTAAATCATCACGATTAGCCTTAATAAATTCGTCAATCGATTCTTCTCTTTGCTTCTTTTCACGATTAAGAACAGTTAATTCTTCATCTGGAGTTAAATCGTGTCCTGCTTTAATTTTTTCATTCATTAAGGCCGATTTGATCATCCGGACAGTATTAAGAGTTGTCTTGTCGTGATTCTTCATAGCTGATTTCATATCAGCCATGATTTGATCTGACAAACTCATCTAATATCCTTCTTTCTATTAAAAACCCAATAGTATTATAACAAACTATGTTCTTAACTAAAATAAAACTAACAAATATTTACTTAACATAATCAAAATTATGCTTCAAGAAGTCAAAAAGAAAAGCTACCCAAAAACAGGTAGCTTTCTCAGTAGTTTATTAATAATGTCTACGCTTACGTGCAGCTTCAGACTTCAACTTTCTACGAACACTAGGTTTTTCGTAGAATTCGCGCTTGCGGTATTCTTGTAAGGTACCACTTCTTGAAACGGAACGCTTGAAACGACGAAGAGCATCATCAATAGACTCGTTTTCGTGAACGATTGTCTTAGCCATGTGTGATCCCTCCTTCCATTTCTTGGCGTTACGCCATACATTTACTTAAATTATACCAAACTAATCTTTAGGGTCAATACAATTCAAAAACTTTTTGATAAATTTTTAAGTTAAATAAACCGACTACTTTACCTTAATAAAAGAGCTGAGTTTTTATTGTTAATCCGCTTTCATTAATAGTATAATTATTTTCAGAAAGATATTTAATAATACACGAGGAGCTTAATATGGTAGAAACAAAAGACCAAAATGAATTAAACATTATTATTATTTCTGATGCGGCTGGTGACACTGCTTTTAGTAACGCCACAGCTGCAGCTGCAGAATTTCCTAACTGCAATATCAACTATCGTCGTTACCCCTTTATCACTAACCAAAAGAAGTTGGACGAAGTTTTAACAGAAATTGAAAAATATCCAAACTTGGTAATTATCTATAGTTTGGTTAAAGATGAAATGCAAATGCCAGTTATCAAATTTGCCCGTGAGCATAATGTTGAATGTGTTGACATCTTTTCACCTGTAGTTGAAGCAATTCAACAAACTACTCATATGACACCAGATCAAAAAATTGGTGCACAGCATAGCTTAAATCAAAAGTACTTTGATAGAATTTCTGCAATGGAATTCGCTGTAATGTATGATGATGGTAAAGATCCAAAAGGTTTCTTGGAAGCTGACGTTGTTTTACTTGGGGTATCAAGAACTTCTAAGACTCCACTATCTTTGTTCTTGGCTAATAAGAACTTAAAGGTAGCTAATTTACCACTTGTTCCTGAAACTCACATTCCAAAAGAAATCTATGAAATTGATCCTAAGAAAATTATTGGCTTGACTAACGATCCATCTGTATTGAACGAAATCAGACGTCAAAGAATGATCGCTTATGGTTTGAATCCTGATACTACTTATTCTAATATGGATTCAATCAACAAGGAGCTTGAATCAGCACAAGCACTTTATAAAAAATTAGGTTGCTATGTAATTAACGTTGCTCACCGCTCCATTGAAGAAACTGCTGCACTTATTTTGGAGCACTTGGGCATTGATGATTACGCTAAGTAATAATAGATACTTTCAATAGGCATAATTAAAACGGTACTAGCCATTAAGGTTAGCACCGTTTTTTCACTTTGTAATGATTATTTTATCTTATAATTATCATTTTTAATTAGCTTTTTCAATAATTCCATTGTGGCCACAGCATCAGCTAACGAATTATGTGGATTTGAATTTTTAATATTGTAATTTTCTAGCACAGTACTCAAATGATAATTATCTAAAAAGACATTTTTCTTTTTAACTGCAGAAAGCAAATCAACACATTCATTCAATAACGAATAATGACAATACTTTTTGAAATCTCTATTCAAGAAATTAATATCGAATGGTAAGTTATAACCAACAACAATCCTATCGGCTAAGAACTTTCTCAAATCTAGCAAAGCAGTTTTGATATCGATTCCTTTATTAGCTAATACTCCCTTATTTAACTGGGTTATTTTTTCTATATTAACAGGCACTTCAGTATCAACTTTGATTAATCGATAAAATTTCTCACAATCATTATTTTCAAGATATTTTATAGCACCAATTGATATAATCTTATCTTTTTCAAGATTAAGTCCTGTTGTTTCTATATCAAGAACCGCTAGTGAAGTTAAACTATCTGCTTTATCCTGGACTTGGGATCGAAAAGTATTTACTTTATGATGCTGTGTTGCTTTACTAAACCCTAATTTCTTTTTGCTAGATAACTTATTTTGACTATTTAAATGCACCATCAGCGGTATGCCATCAAAATCAGCCACCATTTTATCTTGACGCGTAGTTTTAAAGTCGAAGCCTAATTCATTATTAGTACTATATATTAGCGTTGCTTCACCCTGTCCAATATTAGATATGATTCTTTGCCATATAAGATCACGAATACGTGCACTAAAGTTTCCAACATAAACGCCCGTTTGAACTTCTTGACACCATTTAGTTAGGTCTCCACGTAAAGATTGTGGAGTTTTGCTTAAAGTAATCACAATCATGACTGTGCCTCATGATACTGAACGCCAAATTTCTGTAGGCCTTCACGATTATCCCACAAACTCATTATTACTTGAGGAGATTCAATATCGGCAGTACTATCTTTTAATAAAAGACTTTTCAAATCTTTTACCATTTTAGCCAATAGTTTACCTTTCTTAAACTCATCTCTCATTGCAATCCGAGTATGTGTGGCAATATCTTGATTTCCATATTTAGCAGTCATTTTAAAAGCAATTGGAATTGAATACTTAGCCTTGTATAGATCTGCAAAATCATAAACAAAGGCTAAGTCATGACCTGTATGAATGAATCCTAAACCTGGTGAAGCACCTAAAGCTACGATAACACTATAACTTAAGCCATACAAAGCCTGGTGTGCTGCTGTCAATGCCTTATTGATAGGAGTTCCATCCTCAAAATTATCAACTTTATATTCTCTCTTATTCCAGCTAACACCAGTTAATTTAGATTGTTCACGATATATCCGCCTAACTCGAGAACCTTCTTTACCACGCAATTCTTCCATCGTTAAATTAGAAAAATCTTCATTTGGGAAGCGCATCTCATACATCTGTCGAGCTGTAGCCAATCTACTTCTTCGATTAGATACTAACTTAGCTTGTGCTTCTAATAATCTGGAAGAATGATTCAGCGATCTACCATGTGCATATTGACGTACACCACATTCTCCAACCCAAACAACAGCTAAACTGGAATCTCCCATTAGTTCCATCGCACGATGTGTAACATCAACTCCTGGTCCCAGTAAAAGCACACTTACTAAAGCAACCGGAATATTAATAATTCCACGGTAATCAACTACTTGAATTGCACTATCTTGTCTATTTATTCTGGCATGTTCTACATATATAAAACTTATTCTATCCGAAACTCGTCCTAATTCCTGACGTTCTGGTTTCTTAGCACCATAATTATTTTTCATTATATTATTCCATTGGAATTACAGTGAGTAGTCCCATCCCAAAAGCTTTTTCACGCCCTATACCAGTTACCATTGCCTGCTTAAATTGTTGCAAATCCTTAATCTCTAATAAGCCTTCAAAAGTAACACGACTTAATTTTACTATTTTATTGCCCTTGCGGCGTAATCGTGGCCAATCTCTTGACGTAATATTCATTTCATATGTTTCTTCGTCATCTTCTGATTTAACTAAATCAAAACCATATTTTTCTGATCGATCTAATAACCACTTAGTTTGCTGCAAAACAGTAATATGCGGTACTACTTTTGATTTACCGGTTTTTGCATCTGTAATTCTATATGAAGGATTAGCCGTTAGTTTAAAGCGATATTTTTTTCCTTGATTTAAACTACTTAAAAAATGATCATAGTCTTTCGTCTCTGCCGTATTGGCAACACCATATCTTTCAAGCTTATCTAATTTTGGCTTTTCTTCACTTAAAACAAGTAAATACTTTTTACCATTTAATTCATCAATTCTCCATAAATGGCGTAATCTTACTTTTTTCTTTAATTCATTCGGAAAGCAATTCTCAACCCAATTATGATATGCACCTAAATGATACAAATCCCTAATTTTTTGTCGGTTGTTAGTATCAATTTCAACTCTCGAAATATACATTCTACCCTCCTACACAAATGACCAAAAATCCCAATTAGTATTATCTGCTGTCTGATTATTTTCTGAATTTTTAAGTTTAACTGCTTTTTTGATTACGATAGGACGATATTGATAATATCTATCTTTTTGATCAAAAGAGCCCACTTTATCTTTTTTCATTAAGGGGGTACTTTCAGAATCTAAACTAGCATCAGCAATTATTCTAGTTAGAAATTGTGACGTCTTAAAGCTCCTCTTATACCAATCTGAAGCTTGCCAAGGCAAATCTTCTAGTACTTGTAAGGGATTTCTTCCATTAAAAATATCAATTTTAAGTGGACCAGCTGGCGGATTAGACCGTCTTCCTAAATAAAGCTGAAATTTTGGATGTTCAAGTGCTTCTTTGATGTTTTCGATCAATTGATCATCATCGCTGCCAATTGCTACCATGAAAACTCCATCTTGAATAAAATCACGATACGTTAACTTTCGAGCAGTCTTGCTTGCACTCTTTCTGTATTCCACTGTTTGAAACTCTGTCAACATTTTGCCTGATTGCTCAATTCGAACAGCAAATAATAAATTATTTAGCTCCAAAGTTTTTTCATTATCTTCTCTTGCGTAGCCCAATGCAGCTGCAATCATACCTACAATAGCGCTTTTAGTTGGATAACTATCACTAGTTCTTTGGTTAAAAGATGCGGGATTGCCATAAGACTGAAGTGGCGCAGTCAATCTAATCGTTGCTGTCTTCATTTTCTAACTCCTGTTTTACGAATTCAGCAGTTTGATTAATTAAATCATCAATATTTTCAGCCTGATTGTCGACTATATTCTCACTATTCGTCAATTCGACATTAAACACAGGCTTATCTACAAATTTCAAGGAATTTTTATATTCATCCTCTAATCGATCGATAGATTTATCAACGTAGCCACCTTCAGATCTAACTGGTGTTTCAAATGCAGATACTAGGTTAACGGGTGTATCAGTACGAACATTAATCATAACGTATTGAGGGAGTGTTTTATTAGCAAAAGTATTTTCCTTACCAGTCGGCATTGTCAAAACAAATTCTTTGATAAAGAGCTTAATTCCTTCAATAGTCAAAGCTTTATTACCAAGATTGTGCAATAAATCAAGAATGTTAACATTGGCATATCTGTATAAAGTAGATGAATTATATTCAATCGTACCAAGCATTGCAGAACCTGTTTGGCTTTTCGCATTTGCATCATCAACTGCAGTGTAATAATCAAATTCTGGAGTAACTTCATGAGTGGAAATTGCATGAGCCACTTGACTAGAAGCATCCACATTCAATTCTGGATTATCTGCCACCATTCTTCCAAATAAAGCTAAATCTAGAGATTGATCTTCCATCAAATTTTTCTTAATTTCTTTAGCTGTATCTTTATCTATTTGATCAACAGACAAAGCAAGTTTAGCAATCTTTTCGAGTTGCCCTTCACTTACTAGTAGTAGTGCTCCAGTTAACATTTCGCCCGTTTTCTTGTCCTTTTTTAATTTGATTCCAGCTACTTTAAAGACTTCTTCAACTTTCTTTAAAGCATCTTCTTCACTTAAATTTGAATCTAGTTCTTGTAACTTATTCGCCAAAAGACTAGCTGTTTTCAAAGTTCTATAGCTCTTAAGCCATTCTTCATTTTCTGAGTCTTGTTTAAAGGCTAAACGCATTGCTCTCTTCCAGCTTTGTGAAGAAACTCTTGACCGAGTCACGCCACCATAAATAGCTGTTTTAGGTGAACCAGTGTCATCTCTATTGATATTTGATGATGGTACAGTTTGCAATACATTAATGTCCATATAAAGATTCTTATTCATTTTGATTTTCTCCTTGCTTTTTGTTCACTAATCGTTGTCTGATGCCAGCTTATAAACGTTCCAGTAGTAATCTTTTCCCCACTTCAAGGCAACGAATCTTGCATTTTTCGTACTCCACTGAAAGTTATACAAGTCTTCCGCCAATTGAGCAAAGTCAATCTTTTCACCCATTTTCTTTCCTTTAAGAATACTTACTAGATGATTAATTGAATTGGTGGCACTGCTGATATTTGTAGTTGCTAATAAAGCTGTTACTCGCCTATCTAAAGCCTTCTTTTCGTTAGAGTCGTTTATTTTCATTTTCCTCAGTGCAGTAAAAAGAGATACACCATTTTCTCCAGATTCTTCCTTATCTTTTGATCTAGGAATTTGACCAAAGACAAATGAATCATTCCCTTGTTGAAATGCAGCATAACAGTGAAGAGCAGTATAAACTGCTGTTTCAAGCTTTGTAGGCTTTCCATTTGTACTTAATTTAGGCACGACTGAAAAAATTAAAGGCCAGATTTTTTCAGCGCCTTTATCGGTGATAGCTGTTGTCCTTCTAAGTTCAGCCAAAGCACCTTTATCAGGAGTTCCATCACCATACAGCTGATTAATTATTCGTGCCGTAGCAGTATAAGCATCACTCATCTTTTTCTCCTTACTTTAATCCGAGACAAACATAGACGTTTCTGCGTAGTTTATTATAAATTGTAAAAATATTGTCTTCCTTCCCGCCAATGATTTCATCAGCAGTTGCATTGATAAAAATATTTTTAGCTTGCGTCGCAACAAAACGATTTAAAGTTTCACGCCATTCTTTGGTTTTAGCATCACGGTCTTGACTTAAATCTAGCCCAGAAAGCCAAGTATAAAATGGCTGATTCAATTCATCATAAAATTGTGCTACCTTTCGACTTGCCCAATCATCATTACTTTTTTTCTTCTCACTATGGGTTTGAATGTTCGATATGTCTTTTGCAAACCAATAGAAATAATTTGCAACTTGTTGTGTTAATAATACTTCTTTTTCAATTCTATCTTGCCACCGATTTTCAAGCATAGGCTCATCATCAAAAAGGACCCCTGCCTTAGCTTGCATATTATCAGTGATTTCCGCATAAGGTGATTGAGATGTAGCATTTCCATCACTTATCATAGCTACTGTAGCTATATTGATGTTAGTATGCTTAGAAATGTATTTTTCTTTTTTCAATTCCTGAATCCAACTAACAATTCCTGGAATTCTTTTTTCATCTTCGTTAGCTTTAGTCCTTATATACTGACCAAAATTACGCCACATAGCGACATTTATATTATTTTTATTCTTGGCAGCTGGATATACAACACCATCTTTATTTTTACGCCAAGTCGTCATTGGCTCTAGGAATTGTTTTTCACTATCTAACTTAGGCAGTCCTGCGCTAAATATAACTGGCTGACCATTTTGCCAATCAATATGAATCATTCTAGACCAGACAGTGTATAATTCAGATAAATTGTCAGGATATACTCCATTCAATCTTTGTTGAAGATAATCATTAATATCATCGTATTCCCACACTGGTCTTTGTGAGTTTAGCCAGTTTGTTCCATCTGCAGAATCATTGGTAACTAAGCTTAGATTTAACATCAAAGTGTCAAATAAAGTTTTACCTTTAATATAAACAGGATTAATTGAATACAACCAACCAGGAGAAACAGAGAACTTATCCTTTGACTTAACTTTGGTCTTATCAGTAACACCTGTGAAGTTTTGGTAAGTAATTAACCAGCGAACTAATTCCGCATTATTAACACTATCTTTTTCAATACCTGATTTAGGTGAAAACAGTGCCGGGCTGTTATTGCTTTCAGAAATAAGTCGATTAATTTGTTTAACTGATACTGTACCCGCACCTTTAGCTACCTTTTTATTTTCCGGCACATTTTGGTCATAGACTTGACGATTAACTTGATAAAAAGGATCTTCACCAAATAAATCAAATTTAGTCTGATAAAGATTTAGATAATCAAATAATTTTTTTGAAAAAGCTTTTTGATCATATAGACTTCTCCAAGTGTTTTCCAGTTTATCAAAATCCTTACCATCATTATCTGTCCGAATTACTCGCCATTTGTCATCTAAATCCAGCCATGAGTATGGCGTATCATCTGCATCGAATCTAGTATAAACTGACAGTAAGATAGCCAACAATAATCTGAGAATCGCTAAGTCCTGCGATTTCATATCACCGGCAAGCTGAAGATAATCTTCAGAATTACTAAAAAGTTCATTTAAAGAGACTTCACTTTCGGTATAATCCTTTTTCAGGACTTTAATCCAAGGATCAGTAACCAGATTGAAACTTAAATCATTACTCATATATCACCATCTCTTCCAGTTCATAAATGATTAATTAATATTTATAATAAAACTTTTACTTTTAATTTACAATAAAATAAAAAGCGATTTCAGTTCATGAAACCGCCAAGCCCATTTTCATGGGGATTACTTTAATAAATGATTAATTAATGGGATCACCCTCACCTAAGTGAGGAATACACTTAATACAGTTTACTATTTTTCGTACGATAACCCCAAGTCAGATGAATACTTAATTTTATATCCATTAAATTCTGTCTCATTATTGGCATCAAGAATTAAAGCTACCGAGCCCTTTAACCAGGAACTGTTCTGCCATTCAGGAAAATTACTAATAGTATCTCGTTCCAAATTTCGTATAGATTGGTTTATATCCATCGTTAATGCATGGGGCAGCCTAATCAACTGCTGAGCAACAACGCTATCAGGAACTTCTTCATCCACTTTTCGCCCATCCATTAAATAAAATCCATCGGCATCTTTTTTTAGCAAAAGAACCTCGATTGTTTCATTCGTATCTCTGACAGCAGCCTCTGCTTTAACATCATTTAGATCAGTGTCACTATCATTATCAAGCCAACCGTGTAAAGTTTTTTCAACTCTTGGGGCTCTAATTTGATACCCTTTCGATTTTTGTTCTGCCTTTTCTTGATCAATGTTGAATTTCTTAACTTCCGCTTCCTGAAGATCTTGTACTTCATTATCAGTATCCGCTGAATATACCTTTTGAACCAAATTAGAAATATCACTAGGTAATTTGATCTTGTCTTTTAAGAAATGATCCGTCTTAATTAAAAGATATTTCTCATATATTGCTTGATTTGCATCCCCATAGTCCCCATTAGAATTAATACCCATAATGAATAGTTGAGGCTCAATTAATTTGTCTGGACGCTTAATTTGATGACGATGCAAACGCCCCGCTCTTTGTAAAATCAAGTCTATTGGTGCAATATCCGTATACATAACATCAAAATCGATATCCAAAGATTGCTCTAGTACTTGTGTACCAATTACTATCATTTTCTTTGGACGTTTTTGGTGATTTCCAATTGACTTTTCCAATTTGGACTCTAAATTACTACGATCATTAGCCAAAAATGCGGAATGAAGCACCAAAATTTGCGTATCTTCAGAGCACTCTTTTTCAGCAATTTTTGCCAATTCTTGTGCTCGCTTTACCGTATTAACTATGACACCTGCGACACCGCCATCTTCAATTTGATCATTAATCTTTTCAATTAAATCGTAATTTTCAATGCTTAAGCGAGTAACTTTAACTGTAGTATCATCAGCTTGAGTAGAAAAATCTGACTTTTGTTTTAAAATTTTGCCATCCAAAATACTTAACAAGGGATATGCTTGACAAGTTTGCCAATTAGTATTTTGAGCTTTAAATTTTTCACTGCCATATTTTCCTCTACAATATGCTGTAAGAAGTTCATTTCTTTTATCAACTGGAAGCGTAGCCGACAAAGCAACAACTGGTACATGATATGCCCCCAACCACTCTATTGCCTTTTCAAGATAGGAACTCATATATACGTCATAAGCATGAACCTCGTCAATTACAACTATTTTTCCGCTTAGCCCTAAATGTCTTAAGGCCAGATGCTTTTGCTTCAAGCCCATCAAAAGCAATTGATCAATAGTTCCAATTACAAAGTCAGTTAATATTGACTTTTTACCATTAAACCACTGATTAACAACAACTGCACCTTCATCGGTTTCAATATCATCAGCATCAGGAATATTGTGATATTTTTGATTAAACTGTGCCTTTCCATGCATCAATTTAATAGAAAGATTTTCGCTCTGTTCTTTGGCAATATTCCCCAGCCAGTTATCTACTCTATCAAACATTGCATTTGCAGTAGCCTGAGTTGGCAAGCCAAAAAACAGGCCATTGATACCGGTCTTAGCAGCTAATTGCTCAACAGCGGTTAGAGCTATTTCAGTTTTACCAATACCCATCGGGGCTTCAACGATAATCATGCTAGGATCCACACTATCTCCGATTGCTTGAGACATTTGTTCCTGAACTTGTCTTGGATCAAAATTCCAGCGTTTTTGATATTGCTCTTTAGTATCGACTATCAATTGAGGCGTCCAGGAATCTGTTTTAAGCCAATTTAAAATTCCTTGTTGATATCTTGATGTCATATCAATATCGCTAAAACCTTGATCCATCGAGATTAATGGAAACATGCTAACACGCTTACCATCTTTAATTGTATATTCACTAGATGCCAACCAGTCGGCCATAATGACTAGGCCTTCTAAAATTACTGCTTGTGAGTCAGTAACTGTAGGTATATCTTCTAAATTTTTAAAATTACACAAATCTAAACCATAATTGATGATCTCTTTTTGTACATTTTCCCATTTTTCTCTAGTTGGATTTTCGGCCCAAGAATCTGATTGATAATATTTAGAAGTATCATCCATCAGTTGATCTTCATAGTCAAAATACTTATTTTGTGGTTTACCATGATGCCCGCCAACTATAGCGCCAATACTTTCATTTAGCCCACTATTTTCTAAGATCACTTCACCAGCCAGAGCGTGGAGCCAGTGTCTAGTATCCATATTTGCCTTTAATTCTTCTAAATTATCAAATCCATTTTGTAATAATCTCTCTAACAGATCCTGGTCTAAATCTTCATTATGGATAAACGATTGCTTAATTTGAAAAGCAGGCGTAGCCTTACCAATATCATGAATGTATCCAATAAATTCAACAAGATTCTGAACTTCATTTGAGTTTTCAAATCCCTGACTCAAAATGCGTCTTTGGCCGTCATTAAGCCAATGATTATATAACCATCCAATAACATTTTTTGTGTCAATTAAGTGAGCAATTAAGGGTAACCATACTTCTTCGCTATCTTCACTAATATTCTTTTTACCCCATAAAGACAAGGTCGTATTTGATAAATTTGTCATGTTTTCCTCAATTTATATTATCTGCTTAATTTAATATTTATAATTACTTTTTATTTTACAGCCTATTTCCATTTATATACATAGAATAATCGATGTCTTTTATTACTTGATCATATTTGTCATAATACCAAATGCTAAAATCTTCCCATTTTCCGCCCTTAGATGAACCATCAAGTGATGCTGGATTGTTTTGGGAATATAAATAATCTTCATCACTGTCATCAATGACTCTATAAAAAGGTCCTTCTTCAGCTATACATTCATAGATTTTGCCATTTGTTAAGCCAGTTACCCCTAAAGTTTCACCTATATATTTTAATTTCATCATTCTTTTCTCTCGTATAATTTACAATCTTTAATTCATACATATTGGAATTCGTATACTTGTTTACTTCATACCAATGAATATCAGAACACAGTTATCACTTTTTTAATCACCTCCACATGTGTTGTCCGACTCATCCCAATCACATATTGCCTCAAACACTGAGACAGTGCTGTTTGTTGCTGCTTTCTAAGGATTAATTTGACAAAGAGCCGTCGCCCTTAATCACAATTAATTGCTGGTATTTAAACTTCCTGAAAAATTCCGTTATTCTTGATTCTTATCAATGGGGTTGATTGTTAATGGGTATTTCTTATCGAGTTTAGGAGTAACAAATTTAATAGTTAATCCCTTTTTCAACGGTCCCATTAGTATCCAAGCGCCAATCCATAACATCCCCACTATCGATGACCAAATATCACTACCTTGAATTAGTGGAAACATGCATCCCCAAATTAACATAATGATATAACGTGTATATTATCAACTAAGCAATAATTGCCTAATTAAACTAATTTTCGAATAATTCAATTCGACGTAATTGACGCTTCAGTTGACCTTGCTTTTCTAATAAAGCAAATTTACGAGACAGGGTCTCAGGTGTTGTTCCAAGGTATAAGGCTAAGTCCTTCATTTTTAAGGGTAAGTTAAAATTATTTTTACCAATTTCATCTGCATATGTTTGTAAATACTTTAATAACCGGTCTTCAACCTTCGGCAAAGCCAACAAGTGAATTTGTTTTTGCATTTCCGAAACTTTAACAATATTTAGTTCCAATAATCGAATACTTAATTCTGGCTGTTTATGCATCAGCTTCAGTAGATCCTGCCGTTTTAATAAACAAATTTCATAGCCTAGAGGTAATTATTGATATTTTCTTGACCCAAAAGCCAATCCTCACCAATATAATCACCCGTATGCAAGATTTGCAAAACATTCTCATAGCCGTTTTCATCTAAGGTGTACTGCTTAGCGTTACCATCAGCGATAATTACTAAATTATCATTTATCGTTGGATCAATTATTACTTCACCCTTTTGATAGTTTTTATGCTGAACTAATTTTTCGATTTGCATCTTCTCATCCTGAGGTAAAGCATTAAATAGTGGTACTAAGTTAACACATAAATCAGCCATTAAATTCATCGTCCTTTAATTAAAAGTCATCATCGTCGTCTTCGACATACAATCCTTCTTTTAGTTCATGACCTAAGAAGTCTTGAGTTACCCGAATTTGCTCCTTAATCCAAGCCATTAAATTAGTTAAATTAGCAGATAATTCTGGCCAACTTTCATTATTAGCTAAAGCAATTGCCTTAGTAATGAAGAGCGTTTGCGTATCAAAATCTTTTACCAAGGCAAATAATTGCTTATCATCTGCTAAATATTTACTACTGCCATCTTCTTCTAGCATAGTATATTCCTTAAATTGAGCTGTAATTGTTGGAATACTTTCACCATTATTAACCAATAAGTGATTCAATTGGTCAAATTCCTGACGTTCATAAGCAATCCAACCAGCAGCTTTTTCGGCTAAAAAAAGACTAGCAGATCCTTTAGCAAATAAGTTAGCTTGGTTAATCTTTAAAGAATGGATTAACAAGTTAGAAATAATGTGACCAGTCATGGCAGCTGCAGTTGGCTGATGGTGATCAAGGTCGCTTTGCTTCAATTCCGCCTGGTATTTTTCTTCTGCATTCATCAGTTAAGCTCCTTTTCCTTAATTCCTTGTACTTCATAACCCATTTTTTCAATAGCTGTCTTGACATCAACAGTTTTAGTCTTATCAGGATCCAGTGTAAATTTTAGCTTTCCTGCATTGAATAAAACTTTGATTTGGTCGGTTCCATCCAAACTACCAACCGCCCTTTCAATTTTGCTTAAGCATGAAGGACAGGTCATGCCAGATAATTTCATAATTACTTTTTTCATGATTAGATTCACCCTTCCTTATTAATTTACATATCTAATGCTACTTTGTTTTGTTGATTATAAACTTGATGATCGTCAATTTTTTGCTGAAATTTGATTAATCTCATCCCGTTCAAGATAACAATTAAGATACTAAATTCATGAATAAACATCCCACTTGCCATTTCAACATAACCCGCAAACAAACCGATGAACAACAATAAGACTGTCAGTAAAGCCATCACGATATTTTCATTCATGTTCAAAATTGTCTTTTTGGATAAGCCAATGGCATAAGCTATCTTCCGCAAGTCATTTTTAACTAAAACTATGTCTGAAACTTCAATGGCAACATCCGTCCCACTACCAACGGCAATTGCAACATTAGCATTAGCTAAGGCCGGACTATCATTGATCCCATCACCAATAAAAGCAATATGGTGTCCCTTGGCTCTTTCTTTTTTAACAAAAGCAGCCTTGTCTTGTGGCAACATTTGACCATGAACTTCATCGATTGACAACTTCGCCGCAATTCGTTCAGCAGTTTCTTGATTGTCTCCAGAAAGCATAACTAACTTTTTAACCCCTAATTCTTTTAAGCGGGTTAAAGCATCATTAGCTTCTGGACGCAATTGATCTTTAATGCCAAAAACAGCTAATTGACTTTGGTCCTCATTGGCAAAAGTGACAATTGAATTACCTAATTGACTCAAATGATCAATTGTCTTATCTAATTTTGCATTGGTACGGGTATTTTCAACGATTAAGTCTTGGTTACCTAAATAATATTTTTGATTATTTAAAGTGGCGATGATTCCCTTACCCTTAACAGTTTCCACTTTAATTGAAGCTGGCTTTTGTTTATTTAATTTGGCAATTGCCTGAGCTAAGGGGTGGTTACTTTGACGCTCAATTTGAGCAGCTAATTTAATAATTTCATCTTTGGGCCCATTTAATACCTCAATTGCACTAACTTCTGGATGTCCAACAGTCAAAGTGCCGGTTTTATCAAAAGCAATTTCATCAATCCGGTGAGTTTGATCCATTACTTGCGACCCTTTAAACATAATGCCATTTTTAGCACCATTACCGATACCAGCAACTGTAGATACTGGCACACCAATAACTAAAGCACCTGGGCAGCCTAGCACCATGACCGTAATAGCTAACTTAAGATCTTTAGTAATTAGGCCCACAGCAATCGCAATTACAAGTACGGCAGGAGTGTAATATTTGGAAAACCGGTTAATTAACTTTTCTGTATGTGACTTTGTATCTTGTGCTTCTTCAACCATTTCAATAATTTTACCGAAAGTCGTATCTTCACCGACTGCGGTAGTTTCGACAGTCAATGTACCGTTTTCAAGGATAGTTCCTGCATATACTTCATTACCGGCTTTTTTATTAACTAATTTAGATTCACCGTTAACACTGGCTTCATTAAGATAACCAGAACCTGAAATAACCTTGCCATCGACTGGAACCTGATCACCAGTTTTAACTAAAATCTTCTCACCAGGATCAATGAAATCGACGTCTTCTTTCTCAGTTGAGCCATCATCTTGAACAACTAACGCAGTCTGTGGTGCCATTTTGGTTAAATCAGCAACGGCTGACCGCGTTTTCTTTAGGGTTAATTCTTCCAGTACATCTCCTAACATGAATAGCCAAGTAACAATGGCTGCTTCATTAAATTCACCAATAATGAAGGCACCGATTACCGCCAGCGATACTAAAACATCAATAGGAATTAATTTAACCCTTAAAGATGAAATAGCCGTCAAAGCAATTGGAAGCACTCCGACAATCCCCACGATAAGCATTAAAGCCTGGTATGGTAAATTCATGTGCAATAGCCATTTAGTTCCTTCAGCAAGCAACAGCAGAATAGTATTAACAAGCAAAAGCTGCTTTTTGTACCTCATAAAAAATTGTTGTAACTTAATCATTTTTATAAACATTCCTTTCGTCTTTGACTCAAGGACAACAGAGCCATGAAAAACAAATCCGTTGTCCCTTACTCTTACTTTTTAATATATTAGTTGTGAGGAAGCGGTTTTACACACTACAAATCATGGGGAAATGAGTGAATAGTTCCTCTATTACCTCGAATTTTTATATATGTAGCTTAACCTTTCAAGCACAACTGAATGTGACTTTGAGCACGTAAACTTATTTTTGTATAAACGACTCGTTTGTGTAGGTTTTCGCAGTCAATGTTTAACTTGCTTTCTCAATTTTTTAAGCAGGCTATTAGATTTGCTCAAAGTCAAGGTTTTATGGTTAATATTTAATTTTTTGAATTAATGTTAACCTTTATTTGGTGTGTCCTTTTTTATTTAAAATACTTTTCAACTCACTGTTTTTTTTCAAACTTCACCTCTCCCTTTCTTGACACTACATATCATAGGTAAAAAACAATTTAGGTGACTTGACTGTTATCAAGATACTAGTGTCTTTTTATATTTATCTTTTAAGCAAAAAATCACAGTTTTATCGTGTAAATTTCGTTTAATAAAAGAGAGAATATACAAAAAAAAGACTAGAAACCATGCAAAAAGCATAGACTCTAGCTTTCAAATTTCAATTCTATAAAAATTAATGTGCCAATTTAATCTCTCCAGCAGCAATTGGCAAAGTTGTATGTGCATCATAACTCATAACATTACCGGCAACGCTAGATGGTAATTTAAGATCCGCTGATACGCCGTGAACATAAACTACTAGTTTATCCAATTGAAGATCGTCACTACCAAATGCTTGCTTAAATTTTGCTTGTAAATCTTTTAATGGGACATCCTTATCATATTCATAATGACCGTATTTATCTGCAACTGGGTAGCCATCATGGGGAATGTTCATTTCTTGTGGTGCATCATCAAAAGGAACCATCGTTGTCCCAGATACTGCCTCTGTTTCAGGTAAATCAATAAAGCCATCATGATTCACGTCCTGCATTAGCGTCGGAACATGAGCTTGTTTCCCATCTGGAAATCCATGGAAATGTTCCCAATGTTCAATATTGGCAGGCGTATCAAACATTTCCACATGAATATGAAGGCTATTACCATTTTCACTGAATGTTGCTATTCCATGCGCCTGTGTTTCAATTTTATCCGCATTTATTGGTTTAATTTTTGCAATATAGTCAACCATATTTCTCATCCTTCCATTTGATTATTGCGATATAAATCTAGCATAAAAGCATTTTACAAAAATTGATTAAATCTTTGATTATAAATATCTTTAATAATTAACATCCATTATCTTATCGTCATATCAACCATTACTGCTTCTCTCATCAATTTAACCAACTCAACTCCCCAAAACGGACACTTATCTATACAACCTAAAAATCCAGCACGTTATCCACTCGACCCTCTAGCTCAACAAGCAAAAAGTGTACTAATTCCAATCACCAAAAGAGGAATTAGTACACTTTTCATCTATCAAAAATGCTGGCATACCAGCGTTTATAGGCTATTTATCTGTGCGCTCAAGGACAGTAACACTCTCAACATGTGTGGAGAATACAGCATTCCCATATTTCTCATTCACTGCACCAAAGGATCACCTCCACATACGTGGAGAATACGCGAAAAAACGTTACAAGCTACAAAGCAAGCTAGGATCACCTCCACATACGTGGAGAATACTTTACTACAGTGCTGGTTGATTGCGGCTGCTAGGGATCACCTCCACATACGTGGAGAATACCTGGTTTAAACGGTAAAACAGCTAATATTGGTGGGATCACCTCCACATACGTGGAGAATACTTAGAGAATCTGTCTGGCATTAAGAGCAAGTGAGGATCACCTCCACATACGTGGAGAATACAATCTTGACCACCACCAGCAGGCTGTGGATTAGGGATCACCTCCACATACGTGGAGAATACTTCCAAAAATATGAAGTACCACCAGTTAACTTAGGATCACCTCCACATACGTGGAGAATACTGTTCGGGATTCCCCTTCACAACAAAAATGGTTAGGATCACCTCCACATACGTGGAGAATACGGTAAGTTCTATTGCAAAGGTGGCTCACACATGGGATCACCTCCACATACGTGGAGAATACTGTCACACCATTTTCTAAAAATAGCGTATTTGAGGATCACCTCCACATACGTGGAGAATACGGGCTAAGTACTGTGCTCTCTCTGCCTTACTCAGGATCACCTCCACATACGTGGAGAATACCTATTACATATCTGCAGGGCACTACTTCATACAGGATCACCTCCACATACGTGGAGAATACTCATCGCTAGTTGCTTAGCCATTTCAACCGTGAGGATCACCTCCACATACGTGGAGAATACGCCAAAGTCATTAGTAAACAACCTCCTTACACAGGATCACCTCCACATACGTGGAGAATACTGACGTATCTGAATGATTTTAATAAGCCGAGTAGGATCACCTCCACATACGTGGAGAATACTTCGTCAATGTAGGCCACTAGAACTCTTACATCAGGATCACCTCCACATACGTGGAGAATACGCTAACAAAGATCAAGACAACAAGATTGCAGTAGGATCACCTCCACATACGTGGAGAATACCGACTAAAATTGAGGGCTCTCCACTGGGCGTCAGGATCACCTCCACATACGTGGAGAATACAGATGTTTTTGATAGTGATGTTAAGTTAACTTAGGATCACCTCCACATACGTGGAGAATACCCAATCACACTTAAATTGCCGTCAACGATTTGGGGATCACCTCCACATACGTGGAGAATACCAAATTAAATCCTTACTGCAATAAAGAACGGCAGGATCACCTCCACATACGTGGAGAATACTAGGTGTATACATCTATTGAACCTTGTTTCTGAGGATCACCTCCACATACGTGGAGAATACTTTACACCACTTGCTAACCAACATTTAGTGGTAGGATCACCTCCACATACGTGGAGAATACTAAGGAGTTAACAAACCATTATTAATTGAGTTAGGATCACCTCCACATACGTGGAGAATACCTTATGTTGCTGCGCCGGTTACTGGAAGAATTGGGATCACCTCCACATACGTGGAGAATACCCGGTTTGGATTGTTTCCAGCCGAGTAGATATAGGATCACCTCCACATACGTGGAGAATACATTTAACTTACATTGAACAGTATAACAAGGATAGGATCACCTCCACATACGTGGAGAATACTAGTACCAGATGGCATGCAAACTCACAACAATAGGATCACCTCCACATACGTGGAGAATACATAGAAACGGAAGACCGCTTGCTAATGAAATTAGGATCACCTCCACATACGTGGAGAATACAAGCATTTTCTGGACATGCTGCTAAATATTTTGGGATCACCTCCACATACGTGGAGAATACAATTGGTAAAAATAGTGAATTTGACAAACTTAGGGATCACCTCCACATACGTGGAGAATACAGAACTTTTTAGAGTATCTGGTAAACCATTATAGGATCACCTCCACATACGTGGAGAATACCTGATATTGATTTTGAGAATAAAATCATTGACAGGATCACCTCCACATACGTGGAGAATACCCGATGATTTTAATAAAAATACTTCTTATAATAGGATCACCTCCACATACGTGGAGAATACCATAATTTTGCGCTGTATAAGCGCCTAAAATAGGGATCACCTCCACATACGTGGAGAATACTACCATTTCTTATTGATCCAATCGTAAATTGGAGGATCACCTCCACATACGTGGAGAATACCTAGACTTAATAGAGATATTAATTTACAAAGTAGGATCACCTCCACATACGTGGAGAATACAGTAAACAAATCCCTTTATAGCGCCAAATGAAAATACGCAAACACCATTTTTTCATCACTTTGATCCTACTACCAAGTATATCGATTTTTATTAAATAGACAACATCTGCTGGACATAATATTCAAATAAAAAGAGGAATCATAATATCATTCTGCTATGATTCCTCCTAAACAAATAAACAAAAATATTATTTGTCTGCCAATCTTTCTTGCTCACAATTAAGAATTTCACCCAAACACTTTAGCCATGACACTGCTTTATCATCCGCTTTTAACTAGCCTAACCAAAAGCATATTCACATATACTCATACTAACTTTTTGTTATTAATCGAAATTTAATTGTAACTTTATCGTAAAACTGCTGAGCTACAATAGTGTACGTGAATTAAGAGAGGAGACAAAAATCAGATCTTATCTGGTTTGTTTTTATAATGAAATTTCGTAAATTAATAATTTCTTTGTTAGGTACTGCATTATTAACTTCAAGCGTTGGTTTATCAACTACCACTGCTTCTGCTGATACGCTTGACGACTCACAAAATACAACTGAAGTTCAACCCAAGAACCTCAAGTGGGCTTATCCGTTTAAAGCCAACAAGAAAAATGGTGTTCGTCCAATGTATAATGCACAAACTTTTGGCATAACTAACTATATGCGTTCTACTACACCACCTTCCTACTTTCATGATGGTTGGGATTTTGGTTTTTCAGAAGTTGGGCATTCTAACGTATATGCAATTCATCAAGGGACTGTTAAAAAGGTTGCTTATGGCAACGGCCTTGGCTGGTTCATCTGGGTTATTAGTCCTGATAATTACGTTGAAGTTTACCAAGAAGGCTTTAATAAGAAAAAAGACATTTATGTTAAGACTGGTCAAAAGATTAAATTAGGTCAAAAGATCGGTAAGCTAACTGGCTCACACTTACACCTTGGCGTTACTCAAACAAATAAAGATTACATAAACAAATATGGTTTTCCATGTAAGAATTGGAACGTTAACAACGGAACTTGGCTCAATCCAATCGAGGTTATCAAAAGCAACTTAAAGAAATAGTTAACATAACCTAAAATATTGAAAGTAAAAAAGCAGGTCACAGCTTATAACAGTTATGATCTGCTTTTTATTAATCCCAATGTTCCTTGATAAACTTAGCTCTTCCACCAGCTTCTTCCATTGCATATCTAAGTGGATCTTTTTTATAAAAATCTTGGTGATATTCCTCAGCTGGATAAAATGGCTTAGCTGGTTCAATTTTAGTTACGATTGGTTTATCAAATTTACCACTAGCTTGTAATCTTTGCTTAGATTTTTCAGCTGCTTCTTTTTGAGCAGGTGAATTATAAAAAATTACTGGTCGATAATTATCACCACGGTCTTGGAATTGCCCCATCGCATCTGTTGGATCAGTTACTTGCCAATAATAGTTTAGCAATTGATCATACGATATTTTTGCTGGATCAAAGGTAATCTCAACAGCTTCAGTATGGCCAGTCGTACCTGAACAGACTTGCTCATATGTTGGATTAGCAACATGACCACCAGTATAACCAGAAACTACTTTTTCTACTCCGTCAACTGTATCGAAAGGTTTGACCATGCACCAAAAACAACCGCCAGCGAAAATTGCTGTGTCGTAGTTGGGGTTTGTCTTGGTATCAGTGCCTTCGGCTTGTTTATTATTCTCTGTCATTCTTTGAAATACCTCCATTTTATTTGAATTTTATTGTTTTTTTAAGTTAACTAGTATTATATACAAATAAAAATGAGATGCACTTTTTATTACTTGATGCATCCCATTTTATTTCTTTACAAATTATTGCGTCTTTCTTCAATATACTTTTCAATCTGTTCTAAATCATCTTCGATAGCAAGATTTAAAATAAAGTTTTTCGTCGTTGACCTCTTATTAATGTAAAGCTTACGGGCCTCATTTTTATCATTCCACTTTTTATTTACTTCTGTATATTTAGCTATTAAAAATCACTTTCAATAATGCTATAGCAATCACAATCAAAACACCAGTTAACAAAGCTCTTTTAGGATAGAACTTTAATGACCATTTAGTATTTTTGCCAGTATGAGTTAATTTTATATTTTTCATTTGTAAAAATACTTTCAATTTACTAAAATGAAAATATAGAAAAGGAAGGGAGTTCCGGTCCCCCTCTTCAATTATTCATTCCAAATTAATGGAAATTTCAAAAACCAGGATCCCAAGATTTAACTTGAAGTGAACTTTGATTTGTGGTTTTTTCTTTTGCACTTTGCAATTGGGCTTTCGGCATATTTGTCACCTCTTAGCTCCGATTCTCTTAGCCTCCTTTCACTATATACAACACACGCTTTTACGTGTAACGCGAATGATATTTAGAAAAATATGCCAAAAAAGCATCAATCTGGCCGTCTAAAGCCAAATGATGCTTTAATTGTTTTTTCACCAAAATCAATAGCCTAACTTAATGACACTGTTTTTACATAAACTTATTAAATTTATAATTCTTCATATTTTTTGCTCTTTAACTAATTTGTTATCAAAATTGAATACAACGATTAGTAGCTAAGTCCTTCTTACGATTACCAGATTACCAATTCATCTCGATTCTATTTTAGATTTCTTAGCATCTTTTCACTATATAAGTGAACGCAATCTCCGTGCACCATCAACAATATTTTTAAATAATATACAAAAGCAGTCACTCTATAGAAAATATTTTTCAGAGCAGCTATTTAGCCTCCACATGTGTGGAGAATACTACGGAAATGGCGGAATCACTCACGGTGCTGAGGGATCACCTCCACATGTGTGGAGAATACCACTAGTTATACACACGACGATACAACAATTACAGGATCACCTCCACATGTGTGGAGAATACGCCTGTTTGGACTTAAGCTCGGCACGTTTCTTGGGATCACCTCCACATGTGTGGAGAATACTGATCGGTTTGCAAAGTCTTAACAGCCTGTGCGAGGATCACCTCCACATGTGTGGAGAATACACTAAATGAATCCCGCTACAGCAACAATCCCTACCTAAAATCATAGCATTTTTTATTGCTTTTAACACAAAGTGTTTCTTTAATATCTATCGATATAAAAAAGAACCTACACAAAGTGCTTGCAAATTATTTCAGCCTGGTCATTCATTAAATTATATTGTCTTTTACTAAAGAAATCAGGGAGTCAGCATATATAGGCATAGAATTAGATAATTCTGATTTTGCAGGAAATTTTTTAATGATTTCATTTTGCCGACTAGCAATGTTCAAAACGTTATATTTTTTATCAACAAAACGTCCTAATTGCATCTTTTTTACAAAGGATGGAAAATCATAAAATTGAGATAACCATAGATTAGTCACTTCATTTTTATAAGCTCTAGCAAGCGGCGTGTTTTTATTACCTTCAAAATAATTTTTTAAATCAAATAAAGTAAAATCAATACGGTCCAAATATTTAATGTATCTAAGAGTATTGATCGTTGGTAATTTATGTCTTGGCCATACAAAATGCAGGGATGTTTGACTTCGTATTGTTTCATAAGCATCGATCCAGTCATCGAGATCAGGATAGTATTTAGCTAAACATTTTACTCCGCAAATAGCATCTGGACCTAATGCAATTTCACTGTTTCCCACCTTATCAATAAGACAAAAAGAGTTATTTTTCTTAGAAACATCGAGTTTATATTTTTCACCTAATGCAATATAAAGAAATTCATCACTAGAATCCGGATCTTGATATAAAGCATCTTCAACTTTATTCAAATAATTAGAATATAACTTTTTCAAGTCTTGATAAAATTCACTGTGATAAAAAAGTTTAAGCCTTTCGACATTTTCCTTATAACCCTGCGGCTTAAATTCTTGCTTTGTAAACATATCTTTCTCCATATAACTTAACCTCCACTCACGTGGAGAATACTTTTGTGGTACTGGATAACCACGATATACGAAAGGATCACCTCCACATACGTGGAGAATACTAAATGATCCACGATATATCAACATCCCTCAATCGAAATAATATCATTTTTAATCACTTTTAACAAAGACCAATAATAAAGCCATAATTACAAAAAGCCACTCCAAATAAAAAAGGAGCATTTCTGCTTCTTTTTGAATAGTTTTGCTCCCAAAGTGCCCCTAGGATTCAAATTTTATTTATAAATCCTTATATATCAAGGTTTAAGGGCTATCCATTAAACGATTTCTTGCTCCTTGAAGCGGCCATATACTTTTTCAACTTCACTAACACTCATGAAAGCATACGGATCTGCTCCTTGCACGATTTGGCGAATATCATACATATCATATCGATCAATAATGGTAATCAAAACTGTCTTTTCAATATGACTATATGCACCTTCAGCATCGTGCAAAATAGTGATTCCACGATGCATTCGATTCTGAATACCATCGATAATATGCTGTGGGTGCTGAGTAACAATCATTACTTGCATCTTCTGGTGTTGGGTGTAAACCGCATCGATTACTCGCCCATTAATAAAAATAGTTAAAGCGGAATAAAGAGCACGTGTCCAACCAAACATGTATCCCGCAGCAGCGATAATAATCAAATTAATAAAAATATTAAATTTTCCGTAACTAATGCCCGTTTTTTGCCTAATTACAATACCAATAATGTCCAGTCCACCAGTTGAAATACCGTTCTTTAATGCCATCCCAGTTCCAACACCGTTGATCGAAGCACCAAAAATCGCACAAACCAGTGGATCCAGGTGCATCTGCCAAAGTTGAATAGCGTGCATCATGATAGAACCTAGAACAACAGCAACGATGGTGAAGAAAGTAAATTTATGTCCTATCTTGAACCAAGCCAATATAAATAAAGGAAAGTTCAAAAGAAAGTACATCATTGATGTTGATAATGTAAACGGTAGATATCTTTCACTTACAGTATTAATTAATTGCGCAAAACCCGTGATTCCTGACGAGTACATATGCCCCGGCGTCCAAAAAAAGTTCAGGGCAACTGCAACCGCAATTGAATAAAAGAAGGCAGCTGACAATTTTGAAAGAAAATTGTAGCGTCGATTGAACTTATCAAGTTGATCCATAGTTTGTCAAATCCTTTGAGCGAATACTAATAATAAACACATTAATTTTAACAAAAGTTTTGCTTCTGACCAATCTAAATAGACATTTTTATCACTTTTGTTAAATGGAGCCAAAAATGATACTATTCAGTTAAATTATTAATTAGTCTAACCAGATAGAAAGGTGTCTTTCCATGAGTTCTTACTATGAATTAATGTGGCGTGACGATGAGCTAACCTCTTATACCACTGACAAGCTGAATTTTATCTACAACGCAATCAACCATCCTTTGTCTGTACGCTATAGACAACTATATCCTAATCGACTAGACTGGCAAAAAGCCTTGAACAGACACAATGCAGCTATTCAAAAAGTCAAAGACCTTCTTACTGAAAGAAAAGATAGTCATAATATACGTGAAGCTTGGCTTAAACTGCATCCCAATGCACAAACTAAAGCAAACAATGGTTTTACTGTTGAACAACTAGCTAATAAGTTCCCTTACATGGCAAAACAGCTTGGTGCCTTTATGGAAATTGAAAACATCGAAATCAAATACTTTGATGAAGAATTTAAGCCTAGATATGACTTAGATGATTTTTCTGATATTTTTTCTGCCAACTATCCCGCTAGTGGCTTTACGCAAAGTGGCATTACTCAAGAAGCTTTGCTGAAGCTCTACCCTAACGTCAGTGCTAAAAATTTAGATCAAATTTTAAAAATGGCCGACTGCGAATTCGAGCAAGAAAATGGCACTGAGGTTATTCCTTATTGGTATGCTGTCAATGCTAAAAGAATGCTAGTTGATGGTGATAGTTTTGCCGCAACCTTTGATGACTAAAAAACTGACCGTTTGGTCAGTCTTTTTTATTGGATAACTTGGATACCTTGTTCATCAGGATGTAAGATCAATGTCTCATCTTTTAAATCATGTTTACGTAAGCCCGACAAAAATCCAGCTACATGTTTATCTTCAATCCACGTCATAATAGTTGAACCTGCGCCGCTCAAATAAGTTGCCAAGGCATGTTTTGAATGAGCTACCTCCCGCACTTTTACAAGTTCTGGCACTAGTTTTTCTCGGTAAACTTCATGGAATACATCTTGTTCCATTAATTCTCCTGCTTTAGGGTAGTCTTGAGCAAACAAACTAGCAATTAAAGTATTAGCAACTGCTGAGCCATGCGTAGCTACGCCAAAAGCTAATTCTTTAGGCAAAACTGCTCTAGCTGTCTTAGTTTCCAAATTATAATCGGGTACATAAGCCACCAACGCATATGGAGGAAGTGGTGCTTCAACTGCATCAAAATGATGGTTAACTTCAGCACCAACAACCAAGCCGCCCAAAATAGTCGGTGCAATATTATCAGGATGTCCCTCGATTTTAGCTCCTAATTGAACCCTTTCTTCATCTGATAGTCCCAGCTTACCAATTTGATTAGCCAATTCAATTCCGGCAGCAATAGCACTTGAACTGCTGCCTAAACCATGAGCCAACGGAATATTGCTTTTGACGCGTAAATGAAGCGGTTGTAAACCTGGATAAACTGTTAGTGCAGTCTTAACAATTAAGTTTTTTTCATCATGTGGAATTCCTTTCATCACATGATCCACCTGAAAGCGATCGGCTAAGCTTAAAACTTCTACTTCCAAATAAAGTGAAACCGCCATGCCAAGTGAATCAAAGCCAGGGCCCAAATTTGCCGTTGAAGCTGGTGCTTTAATAATCATTTTTCTCCCTTCCTTTACTGTAAAATCTTATAGCTAGCTTTTAAATATTGATCTTGAATTGCTAAATCTTGGAGCTGTTGTCGACTAATATTTTCGGTTACAACTACAATTCTTGATTGTACTTGTTTAATCTCACGAACCGGAATTTCCAAATCAGAGAGTAATTTACTCAAATCAAACAAGGTCTCTTCTGCTTCGAAAGATAAATAATAGGAATACTTCACATCCTCCGAACTTGTTAATTGCATAACATGGGAGAAATTACTAAATGGCTGACCGGTGGTCTTTTTCACTACGTTTTTTATTTCAGTAATCACATCACTCATGACTGAATTAGCCGTTGCAGAGCTACCCGCACCAGGGCCTGTGAATACTGCTGTTCCTAGGCTTTGGCTCTTAATTTGTAAAGCATTTAGTTCATTTTTAATATGCGCCATAATCGCATTTTCTGGCAACAAACATGGAGCAACTTCTACAAATAATTTACCATTAATATTTTGGGCAATCCCAATCAACTTAATGACATAGCCTAACTTCTGAGCCTGTTTAATGTCAAAATCCTTTAGATTATTAATCCCTTGAATAGTAAAATCATCAATACTAATCTTAGTACCAAAAGCAAACTTGCTTAAAATTACAATCTTGTATGCTGCATCCTTACCTGTAACATCGTTAGTGGGATCAGCCTCCGCAAAGCCCAGCTCTTGAGCATTTTTCAGCGCTTCCTCGTAACTTAGTCCCTTTTCCCCCATTTGTGACAAAATATAATTCGTCGTACCATTAATAATTCCTTGAATTTCGGAAATAATGTCACTGGAATAAGAGGTAGCCAAGGTCCGCAAAATAGGGATCCCGCCTGCAACGCTAGCATCATACATTAAATCACACTTTTTACTTGCAGCTAAATTAATCAATTCCGAACCAAAAGTTGCCATTAAGTCTTTATTGGCCGTAACTACATTTTTTCCAGCATTGATTGCTGCAGTAATATATTCCTTAGCAGGATGAAGCCCACCTATTAATTCAACTACAATTTTAATTTCGGGATCTTGCAAAATCGAATCGAAATTTGTAGTTAGCATCACTTCGTTAGCTAAATTACGATGTTTTTCTGGATTACGTACTAGAGCTTTTTCAATGATGATTTCTTCACCACTTGTTTGTCTAATCTTCTTTTTATTATTTTTAATTATTTTTAAAACACCTGAACCAACTGTTCCTAATCCAAGCAATGCAATTTTGATGGCCATTTGATCTTATCCTCTTTTTAATGATTTTCTTATTTTTACGATTGTATCATAGGTGCTAATCAAGGTACAATAGTTATAATATTAATATTTCACAAGATAGGAAGATTGTTTATGCAATATCGTAGTACTAGAGGTTCAAAAGAAAACACTTTAACTGCACCTCAAGCAATTATTCAAGGCTTAGCTCAAGACGGTGGGCTTTACGTGCCTGTTGCCTTTCCTCAAGCTAATTTTAAGTTAGAAGATTTATCCAAACTTTCCTACAAGCAAATCGCTGCCATGGTTATTAGCTTATTCTTTGATGACTTTACTAAGGAGCAAATCACCACTGCAGTTCAAAGCGCTTATAGTGAACAATGGGATGATCGCAGCATTGTTCCAATCGAAAAGCACGATAACCGTTTTTACATGGAGCTTTTTCACGGTCCTACCCTTGCCTTCAAAGATATAGCTTTGCAAATGTTGCCACAATTAATGACCAGAGCTGTTCAAATTGAAAAGATTGCTAAAGATATTATTATTTTAACCGCTACTTCTGGCGATACTGGTACGGCATCAATGCGTGGCTTTGCTAATCAAAAGGGTACCGATGTCATAGTCTTTTATCCTGAAGGTGGCGTTAGTCCTGTTCAACTTAAGCAAATGCTCAGCCAACGCGGCAACAATTTGCGTGCAATTGCAATCAAAGGTAACTTTGACGATGCTCAAACTGAAGTTAAAAAAATCTTCAACGATGATTCTTTCAAAAACCGACTTAATGCTAATGGCTATCAATTTTCTTCAGCTAATTCGATGAATATTGGTCGTCTGGTTCCGCAAATTTCTTACTACCTCTACACCTATGGACAATTAGTACGCAGACAAGAAATTAAACTAGGAGACGAAGTTAACTTTGCTGTGCCAACAGGTAACTTTGGTGACATCCTAGCTGGATATTATGCTAAGAAATTAGGTTTGCCTATTAAAAAGTTGATTTGTGCATCTAATGAAAACAATGTATTGACTGATTTCTTTAATAATGGTGTCTACGATAAGCGACGTAAGTTCCATTTAACCAATGCACCAGCAATGGATATCCTAGTTTCCAGCAATTTGGAACGACTTTTATTTGACCTTTATGACGAAAATAACTATGAAGTCGCTAGTTTAATGAATCAATTGACTCAACGCGGTCATTATCAAGTTAGCGGTGAAGTTTTCACTAAATTACAAAAAAATTTTGCAGCTGGTTTTGCAACAGAAGAAGAGGTTAAATCAGAAATCAAACGGGTCTACAATTATGACCGCTATGTAATTGATCCACATACTGCTGTTGGCTCTTTTGTAGCAAATCAATATCAAAAGAAGACCGGCGATCAAACCCCAATGATCATTGTTTCAACGGCCAGTCCATATAAGTTCCCAGAAACGGTGTATGAAGCCATCACTGGTGGTCCTAGTATGCAAACTGGCGTCGGTGCAATTAAAGAATTGCATGATGAATTAGGCGGTCAATTATCAATCGGTGTGCGTGCCCTTTTTGATCGTGAACCCAAGACCGAAAAAATTATTGAACCAAATGATATGGAAAAAGAAATCAGTTCAATTTTAGATTTGAAATAATAGTTAAGGAAAAATAGATATGAAAGTTGTTAAATTTGGAGGTTCTTCCCTAGCCTCAGGTAATAGCGTAGATAAGGCCCTAAGTATTATTAATGCCGATCCCGAAAGACAAGTCGTTGTAGTCTCAGCACCGGGCAAAAGAACTGAGGATGATATTAAAGTAACCGATCTAATGATCACTTACGCATATATGAGCTTGAGGAGTAATAATTATCAAGACATCGCTACCCGTATTTTTAAGCGTTATGAATTAATTGCCCAATATTTTGAGCTGCCTGAAGCAGAATTAGAGGATATTAAGCAGCTTCTACTTACATTGCCGAAGCTAAGTTACCCTAATAATGACTACCGCATGGCAACCTTTAAAGCACACGGAGAACGTCTTAATGCAATTTTGATTGCTAAAATTTTAAATCATCAAGGAATTAAAGCACGATTTTTAGAGCCAAAAGATGTAGGTTTAATTGTCACTGGCACTTCTAATAATGCTGAAGTCAATCCTGAAACTTATGTGAACTTAAAAAGAATTAAGGCTGCAAAAGATGAAAAGATCATTTTTCCTGGCTTCTATGGCATTACACCATCAGGACATATTGCTACTTTCTCTCGCGGTGGTTCTGACATTACCGGTGCTATTCTAGCTAGGGGGTTAAACGCTGATCTTTATGAAAACTTCACCGATGTCGATGCTATTTTTTCAGCCAATCCCCATATCGTTGATCAGCCCAAGCCAATTAAAAGAATGACTTATCAAGAAATGCGGGAACTATCTTATGCGGGATTTTCCGTCTTTCACGATGAAGCCTTAATTCCTGCTATTCAAGGCGAAATTCCTGTCAATGTTAAAAATACTAATGCTCCAGAAAAACCTGGGACAATGATCGTACCAGAGGACGGCTTTATACCTAAACACACAATCACAGGTATTGCCGGAGGCAAAAACTTCGCGGCCCTTTATTTAAGAAAATATATGTTAAATAAAGGTGCTGGTTTCACCTTGAAGTTAATGGAAATTTTGCAAAAACATCACGTTTCATATGAACATATGCCATCAGGAATTGATGATATTACCATTATTTTCAAAAAAGATGTCCTAACTGATCAGTTAATTGATGTTATCTGTAATGAAATTCAAACTAGTCTAAATCCTGATCAAATGCAGTGGATTGATGATTATGCGATCACAATGGTGGTAGGTGAAGGGATGAAGGACAAGCTGACTTTATGTGCTAGCCTGCTTTACCCTCTTGGTAAAAAGAACATCTCCATTCAAATGATTAACCAGGGGGCATCCCAAATCTCAATTATGATTGGTACCAGACGGCAAGATGAAGAAGTAGTTATCAAAACCATTTATGATAATTTCATTGCTCAGGATAAAATTTAACATAAGCTATAATATAACAAATAAAAAAATGGTAAATCTGGTTATTAGTACCTTGATTTACCATTTTTACTTTATGAGATTATCTTTTTACTAAAAAGTAACTACTTTATACTCCAAATATTTTTCTCCATCAAAGTTCATTTTCACAATAAATGGATTCTTTGGCTGGATCATAGCAAAGGCTTCATATTTAAAGCTTGGATCATAGTAATTAATTACTGATCCAATTGCTGTACCATGTCCACCAATAATCATAGTTTGATCTTGATATTTGGACAAAACTAGCTTCAAAGCTACAACATTTCTCTTCTGCGTCTCTTTTAAAGATTCGCCATTTCTTAGCTTATAATCAAAATCTTCCCACTGTCTTTCACAATATTCATGAAAATTAGAAATCCACTCATCACCAATTTTTCTTTCTCTAAAGTCAGAAATAGATGATAATGTTAGTTCCTTCTCGTCTATAACTGGTTGAATTGTATCAATTGCACGCTTGAATGGACTAGAAAAAGCTTGGTCGATGTGTTTATCTCTAAAGTAATCAGTTACTTTTTTTCTATCTTGCAACCCCTTTTCTGTCAAAGGACGTGTTAAATCATCATGAACTGATAAATCAGGTTGAGCATGTCTTACAAAATATACTGTTGTCATAATTGTCTCCCAAGCAATAACATATTATATATTTTTTTACTACCGTTATTTGAATCAAATTTTACTTAATCCAATTTATAAATTCAATGATAATTTAATTTTTCCTTGCTCTAATTCAATTTTTCACGATACACTAAAAGCAAATATTTGTATACTCACGAAAGGATTTCATATGGGATTAGAAATACTCAATCATACTGATCAAAAATTAATTTCCAATGCCGATTTTTGGCAATTAGTTGATTTTCAAAGAGAATCAAATAAATTCTCTGAGTTTAAAGGTATTTCCTTTGTTTCCAACATTAAATTTATTGAGAAAAATCTTCTACCACGTTTTGACCAGATCACACTAATTCTTGGACTAACTGATAATGGATCAAATTCAATTGGCAAAAGAATTGACCAAATTTTAAATAAGCGTCGTGATTTGATTGAATATAGTTACGAGCACCAAGATAGTACCTTCACTAAACGCATTTTAGATGGTAGTTTACAACTTTTCTTCACCAAACAGAATTTGATTCACACTAAGCTTTATTTAATGAGAAATCAAAGCAAGTACTCCGTCTTTTCGGGTTCAATGAATCTTACCGATGCGGCTGTTAATAAAAATATGGAGCAATTAGTTTGGGACTACGGCAATACTTCTGATCCATTGTTCAATTGCTACCAACAAATGTTTCAGGATAACCTTGATCAAGCTGCAACATACATTGATGCTAAAAAATTATCTGGTTATTTAAAAGACAAAGATAAAGAAGAGCTACGCATTCATGTGATGCAGGATTCTTCTCTAGAAATTAAAAATAGTCCTAATTCAACTGGTAAAGACATCATCATTCTTCCAGCTGAAGAGATCAAAAAGTATCGTGACCATTACAGCAAAGATGATGAATTAAAGAAATTATCTGAAAATGAAAAGCTTGTTGCTTCACAAACAGTTACTTTATTTGGTGAAGGTGGCAATAAAAGACGTAAGCTAGATACAATCGGGCAAGATTTATATAGCTTAACTCAGCACATTATTCGTCAAGACAAAAAGGCAAAAGCAGATACAACACAAATTGAAAAAGAAGAAGATCTCTTCCCTGTTCCTGTTCAGTTTTACAATAATGGTCAATTATTCCAAGCCTCTAAAATTGGTGATAACATCCCTTCTGAAGTTATTACTTCTGATTTAACTGAAGAGCAATTAAAAAATGCACTTCAGCTTTTCTGTGATATCACTCATGAATATAATACTTACAAAGAAGTTGGTGAAGGCTGGCAAGCTTGTGACTTTATGTTGTTTCTGTATGAATCACCATGGCTTTGGAAAATCCGCAATTTATATGAATTATCTGGAAGCAACGTATCTAGAGAGGACGTGCCTATTGCTACAGCACTAATCGGACAAGGTCGAACTGGTAAGTCCACCCTAGGGAAAAGAATAGCCGCTAAATTAATTGGTGCTCATAATTTCTTAGATAGTGGAATGATGGATCCAAAGAATTATGCCTTTGGCAAGAGTAATATCAATATGACAATTACCAACACGCTAAGTGACTATGTATATACAAATGGTCCTGTAAGTCCATTAATGATTGATGATGTCAGTCCTGAACTTACAACGCGTACTTACTTTGAAAGATTCATCAAGGAAGTTACTAACAACCGTAATTTAACTCATCCCTCACCAGCATTCATTTTCACGATGAATAGACAAGAAAGCTCTATTAAATCACAATTTTCACTAAAGCCTGAAATTATGCGTCGTTTATGGTACTTAAGCTTTGAATCTACTTTTTCAGGTGGAAGTGATCAACGTAATGCAGCATTAACTAGCTTATTTAGCCGTGCAAATGATGATCTTTTTAAATATTGTCAAGTTGAATTAGCAAAATTCTTTACTAACGTTAGTGTTGAAGACGCGCAGAAGATTGAAAGAGACTTCTTATATCCAATCAAGCATGTTTTAAAAACTGCACTTGATAAATTTGATATGTATAACCAAGTCAGCAAGTATTTTGAAGAAAATTACGATTATTCCCTATTCGTTGGTCGAAATGACTGGGGAATGTTAATCAATCAAGCAAAAATTGGTAGCGATATCTTATTTATTAAACAAGATGACCGGCTAAAAGCTCAAATCAATAAAGAGCTTTTCAATAAAATCTCCGATCAAACGGCGAAAAACAGTGGCTCTACTATGCTTGATCGCTACTTTAAATATTTGCCTAGAAAATATCACATTGCATCACAACAAACTAGTACTGGCTTTATCCTTGACGTGGAAAACTTTGATAAATGGCTTGATGATGATACGTTAATGAATAAGTATCAAAATAGTAGTTCATTTAGAGATAAGCAACAACGAGACAATCAAGCACAATTAACTCAAACAGTTGATATGCTGGCTAAGGCAATGTTAGAAGATCGTGAACAACGACGAAAAGAAGAGGCTAAAAAGAACCATAGTTGGTTTGGTAATCTCTTCCATAGAAATTAGATTGTATCATTCAAAATAAGGCTTCTAACCTATCATGGCTAGAAGTCTTATTTGCTATATGGATAATAATGTTGAGATTTAGATTGATATTCTTTTACTGAAATTATTTTATTTTGATCATTAAAATCTATAATTGAGATACCGTAAAATTCACTAATTTTTTTCTGGTAATTACATTTAAAATGCCATTCAACAATACATGTATTTTCATTAATTAATATCTTTTCTATTGGCCAAGCAATTACTTTTCCCTGCTTGTTCCATTTTTCAAACCAATATATTATCTCCTTTTTATTTCTATAAATAGGTCCATAGCACTCACTATATGTAGCATTTTCATCAAAGATAGATTTAATAACTTCAATATTTGGTTTAAGCCATGACTGGAAATAGTCTCTAATTATCTGTTTTTTACTCACCTAAAGTGATGTCCATTCTTTCCTGTGAAAATGATTAAACAAATTTTTATTTTCCTTCAATAATTGCTGAACTCCCTGCTTATCATGTACTGCAGTATCCTTATCCTCCAATAAAGTTAGAATAGAATCTAGTTTCTGATAATCAATACTTCCAAGTGATAAGGTAACCTTCGTTCCTTTATTTAGATCTAAGATTAAATCTAGATAGTCGGGATTAAAATCAACGGGACTGAGACGCAAATTTTTACGATAAACAACAGAAGCATTTTTTATCTCTGACAAATTAATGATTTGCTTATCTTTTTTACGCAAACCAAGTAACTGCAGCAATTTTAGTGCATCATTGCTATCATAAGTGATAGATGTGATATTCTTACTATCAATTTGCCAATATGAACTGAAACAAGTCGGTAAAGTGACAAATACGCCTAAAATTAGTACAATAAGAAATAGCCACCAAGGTTGATAACCAAATCCTGTTAAAAACAGTGAAAGAAAAATCACCACAATTATACCGATTAAAACATGACTCAATTTAACAGGATTTCCAACAATAATTCTGTCTTTCATTGTGCTCACCTTCTTATTTATTTTCCTACACAATATTATAAAGCGCTTTCAAAATAAACCTTTGAGGTAAAACTTATGAAAATAGGTATTATTCAAGCTACATCGCAAAAAAGTAAAAATTTCATATTAGAGAAGTATATCCAAGAATCTGTAGGATCCAATGATCAAGTATTCAATTTTGGTATTTATCAAGATAGTTCGGCTAGTCTAGCTTACGTGCAAGTTTCCCTAGCTGTTGCATTATTAATTAATAGCAAGGCGACTGACTTCATTGTGACAGGATGTACTTCTGGACAAGGAATGATGCTTGCATGAAATACTTTTCCTAATATTCAATGTGGTTATATCCCCACTCCACAAGATGCTTTTCTTTTTGGTCATATCAATAACGGCAGTGTTGTCTCCTTTCCACTAGGACTTAATTGGGGTTGGAGTGGTGAAATCAATTTTGAGCAGACTATAAAAAATCTTTTTGAACAGCCTTGGGGACAAGGTTATCCTCCTTCACAAGCAAAAAGAAAGATAAGAAATGCTCAAGAAGTTAAAAATCTCAACGTAATTAGTAAGAAATCAATGATTGACATTATACCTAAAATTGATCCTGATCTTATTTTCCCTGTGCTCAATTATGAACCGATTTATAACTTCATAATTAAAAACGGAACCGATCAAAAATTAATTTCAATTATCAAAAGGATAAAAAATGACTACAAAAATTGAAAAAATATCTCCTAAAATCTACAAAGTAACTGATAACGATAAGCATCTAGGCACTATTTCTACTTATCACAATCTTTTTCATAACAAATATATTTATCTAAAATTCAATCTAAGTGATTACTCTGTAAATATTCCATTTTCAAAAATAGTTCAAGCAGAGCACCAAGCATTGCAAGTCATGATTGATTCAAATGAAAATCCAATCGTAGATTTTTTATTAAGAAATGGTTTTATCTGCAAACGACACTGTTATACGCTTACCGTTAACAAAAAAGATTTAAAAATTGAGATCAATAACAAATTATCTCTTCATTTTTTCAATACAGAAAGTCCCGATTACAGAACATGTTGCCAATTACTTTATAAATATTACAAACAAGTTCATCAATCTGTGTCACCATTAACTGCTAATATTGACACGTTTATCCAAGAAGTTCCAACAAAAACTGGATATTATAGTACTAATGAACTCGGAGAAATAGATAATCTTGTATTCACTGAAAACAACGAGATTGCATACATCTGTTCTTGGGATAGGTTTAGTTCTAATAATTTTATTGAAACTATTCTAGTTAAAATGTTTCAAAATTATCCTTCAATATTTTTTGAAGCAGACGATACTGACTGGATGGCTTATCAATTATTAAGCTATTTTAAAATAAATAAGAATAACAGTTTCAATACCTATATCTTTCCAAACTAAAGTAAAGACACTGCAACCCTAAAAATGCAGTGTCTTTCTTCAACTATTCTTTTACTAAATGAATCTCTCGATCAAACAACTGATGCATTCCTTCATTAAAGTTATGGGCAATAAAAACAATCGTCGTTTTGCTTTTCAATAAATTCTTCAAAATCAACATTGTAGCTTTCTGATCAATTGCACTAGTTCCCTCATCAATCAAGATAATATCACTATTGTGAACTTTTGCTCTAGCCAATACAATTTTTTGTCTTTGACCTCCGGAAATATTTAGCTTATCAAGATTAATCTTTTCATCTAGTCCTTCAGTAAACTTAGCGATATCATCAGCAAAGTTCACTTCATTTATTACTTGTTTAACTTTTCCATTCAGTTTTTCATTAAACATCGTAATATTTTCTTCAATCGATGCTGGAAAAACTACTGGATCTTGCGGTAAATAACCTATCTTACTCAAATCAGGATTAATTTTCTTACCAGCCTTATCCTCATAAACAACTTTACCTGCACTAGGCTTAAGTTCACCTAAAATTAGTTTAAACAAAGTAGACTTACCTGCACCAGAATCACCAGTTAATAAAATCTTTTCACCCTGCTTAATTTTAAGATCAGGATAAGTCAATTTTTCTCCATTAGGAAACTTTAAAACTAAATCTTCTGTCTTAATTACACTAGGCATAGCTACGTCTTTTTCAGCTTGCACTGGAATATCACTAGCAGCTTCATCAACTTCGGCAAGTAATTTTTTACTACCTTTCATTGCTCCTAACCCGTTAGTAAGTGTATCAATTCCTCCATTTAAGTAATACCGAAAATTACCGACTACCAATAAGGCACCAATTGGAATTTGATGATTTTTAACCAACCAACCAGCAAGCACAAACAATGCTAAACCAAAAGCCGCGGAAACAATTCCATTTACAGCATTAAGCAGTTTAATATAAGCCGTTTGCTTAACATTAGCATCTTCTAATTTTTTTGATGTTTTTTCTATTACGGAAAATAGTTTAGCTCCAGCTAAAAATTGTTGAAGTTGATCCAGACCAGATAACCAATCATTTAATGTATCTAAATATTTTTGATTGCTGTCAGAAATTAATTCTGTTGCTTTTTGTAACGGCTTTTCTGTTAACTTTGGCAGCAAAAGAGAAATAGCTACCATCAAACAAATAGCCAGCAATAATTGCCAACTCAATAAAATAAGATAAATTAAAACAAAAACGATCGTTGACACACCATAAATCAATAAGAAGACATTAATAAAGTAGTTATTGTTAAGCATTTGTAAATCATTAGTCAAACGATTTTGCATCTGTGCAACAGTATGCTTTTTCCCGTCATAATAATATCGCTTAACAATTTTATCTCTAACTTGATCATTTAAGTCTTGTACCTGAGCCTGCTGCTGATAATCAACTAAAGCACTCACACCATAGTCAACTAACATAATCAGAAAAGCAAGAACATCGATTAAAATAAACTTAGTCCAATTACGACTTAAAAGGATATTCGTCTCTTCTTGTACAACGTAAGTATTGGTAATTGATAAAGCAGGAATAATAATCCAACCAATTGCAGTTAACCAGAAACGAATTGGATTGGTTTTAATAAAAGCTTTTAAATTCATCTTACTTTATCCCCTTTCTTACTTTTTAATTTAATTTCTTGATCAAATTTTGCTTTTAATTCTGGCGTAAAGTTGTGAGCAATCATCAAAATAGTTTGATCTGTTTTGAGCAATTCATCAATGATTTTTTCGGTAGCTTTTTGATCGATCGCACTAGTTACTTCATCCATTAAAACAAACGATTGCTCGTGTATTTCCGTTCGCGCTAAAACAACTTTTTGCCGTTGTCCACCAGACAAATTTTCACTTTTTAGATCAATTGTTGTATTAACACCATCTGGCATTTTGGCTAAGTCGGATTGGAGTTGAACTGCTTGAACAACATCTTGAAGCTTATCCTGCAAATTTTCGTTAAACATTGTAATGTTCTCTTTGATCGTTGCGGGAAAAACTACTGGATTTTGCGGCATATTGCCAATTCTAGCTTTTCCTTCAGGAATGATAGTTTCATTTTCATCTAGATAGGTCACCGTACCAGATTCAGGTTTTAGCTTACCTAACAAAACATTAAACAAGGTTGATTTTCCTGTTCCTGAATCGCCAGTAAGCAAAACTTTCTGCCCTTTTTTTATTGTAAAATCAGGATAAAAAATTGTTTCCCCCTGATCGTATTTTACAGACAAGCCTGAAACTTTAAGACCGTAGGCTGATACTTTATCTTTATTTTCATCAGGAACTTGCTTTCTTAAATCGGTAATCTGTTCGCGTAAAGCCTTAGTTGACTTAACTTGCGTTAACGACTGAGTAATATTCCAAATTGCTGAAAAAATCGTAAATGCAAAACCACTAGCAACTGCAAAATCACCGAATGAAATCATATTAAGCAAAAACATGATTCCAGCAATAAAGCTCATACCAATTTGTGCAATTGAAGTGCTAAAAGCATTAATCAAATAACTTACACTTCTTAATTTTGCACTACCCTTACTTGCGTCCACATAATCACTACTTGATCGATGAATTTGCTTAACCAAACGACTGTATGCACTATAACGACGTAGTTCCTGCAATCCACCAAGCCAATGAGCAATTGTATTTAACAGCTTTTCATTCTTTTTATTTACTTTATCTGTGGCAGCTGATGTTTTCTTCTCCATAATTTTAGGAGCAAAAAGTGTAATCACAGCTAAAATGGCAGTAACCAAAATTAGAATCCAGTTCATGCTTGCTAGTAAAACAATAGCAATCACAATCTCTAAAACCCCACTTAAAATAGTAATCCAAGGTGTAGCATAATCATCTGATAAGATTTTTAAATTGGCTGTTAATCGGTTCTGCATACTAGAGACTTTTTCATCACTTTTTTCATCATAGTAATGATGCATGATTTCTTGCCGAATTTTATGCAGATAGTTTTGCGTCTGCCTAGTGAAAACAACGGTAGTAATTGGTAAAAGCAACGAAGTGAATAATGCTAAAACAAACTGCATTATTTGCCAATAAACATATGTATTAAAATTACCAGCAGTAATTGAATTCAGAGCATATTTAAATAAATATTCACTAAAACTCCCAAATAATGCGTATAAAACATACAATAAGATAATAATGCAGGCTCGAAACACATTGCTTTTAAATAGCTCTTTTAAACTCATACTTCTCCTCCATTAATCATTAATAAAAACATTTATCATCCTTTAATATTACTACACAAAAATGAAACTGTCAAATCTTTTGTGTAAATAGATCTTTCTCGTAAATTGATTTTTTAAT
>NZ_PCYV01000130.1:0-232 GCF_002553785.1 Lactobacillus sp. UMNPBX15 | reverse complement strand
TAGGCGCAATGCAGTAGTCAATGACCTCCTTGTGCCCATTAGGCTTGATGCCAATGGCAATATAGACTGCTTCACGCTCAAATGTTTCTCGGCGCAAAGGAAGGTATGTCGCATCCAAATAGACGCAGAAAAACTTGTCGCTTAGCTTGCGTTTGTGGTAAGCCTCAACCTTTGGAATCATCTGCTTGGAAATATTTGATACCTGAGCTGGACTGTAATGGCTGCCATACAT